>WUAK01000328.1 GCA_009827205.1 Phycisphaeraceae bacterium
TACCGAAGAAACCAACTGTGAGCGGGAAGCCGAGCATGCTCAGTGCGCAGATCACCATGCTCCAGCCGAGCAGAGGCTTGGTGCGGGCGAGCCCGCGGATGGCTTCGATGTTGTCGGCTTCGTCGTACGCGAGCTCACCTGTATCTGTTCGCTCGGCGTGTGCCCGCTCGAGCGATGCGATGACCGCGAATGCGCCTGTGCTCATGACGCCGTAGGTAAGAAGGTAGAAGAGAACCGCTGAGATGCCGCTCTCGGTGAACGTAGCGCCGGGTCCGGCGATGATGCCCACGAGCATGTAGCCCGAGTGCGCGATCGACGAGTACGCGAGCATCCGCTTCATAGATGTCTGCAGGATCGCCAGCACGTTTCCGAGCGTCATGGTCAGGACTGCCATGACCCAGAGCACGAGTCTGATGGTGTCGGGCAGCGCGTGACCGGTCTCACCGTAGTGCCAGCCGACCGACGAGCAGAGCAGGATGAGCGCGAGGAAGCCAGCGGTCTTCGGCACGAACGCGAGCATCGCGGTGACGGATGTCGCGGCGCCCTGGTACACGTCGGCGGTGTAGTAGTGCATCGGGACCGCGGCGATCTTGAATCCGATGCCGAGGATCGAGATCAGCAGACCGGCGAGTGTGATCCCGTTGAGACCATCTCCGGCCATCTGGAGCGTGATCTGGTTGTGGATCTCCCCGAGATGAACGCTGCCTGTTCCGCCGTAGATGAGTGCAAATCCGTACAGGAAGATCGCTGCGCCCAGTGCACCGAGGAAGAAGTACTTGACTCCCGCTTCCTTTGCGCGGCTGCGAGCCGTGCTGATCGTCACCATCACGTATGTGGGCAGACTTGTCAGCTCGAGTGCGAGGAAGAGCCAGATGAGGCTGTCCGCGCTGGCGGTCAGCATGAGGCCCGTGAGGCTGAACAGGAAGAATGCGTAGAACTCGCCCGACGTCAGTCGGAGCGGGTCAAACTTGCGAACTCCGGCAGCGAGTTCTTCTTCTTCACCTCGATCAACGGTGCCCGCCAGCAGCATCACGAGGAGGATGCCGACCGCTGCGATGATTGCCTTCGCGTAAGGGAGCATGCCAGGCATAAGCCCATCGGCGCCGTCGGCAAGTGTGGGCGTGGTTCCGATCGCGAAGATCCCCGCCGCGGCGAGGCTGAGTCCGGAGATCAATGGGCAGAGCCTGCGCACCGCGGCGCTGGGCGAGAGCCCGATGACCATGACCGCGCACGTTGCGAGGAAGAGCGTGACTTCGGGCCACAGGTAGACGAGTTTCTCAGCCATGCTCAGTCTCCCCCGCCTTCGCTGTGCGAATCGTCGTCGTGTGCATCGTCGTGAGTCTCGTTCTCGCCGTGGTCAGCGTCGTGACTGGCCTCATCGACACGGACCCACTCTGTGTGCCGGCCAGTGTTGCCCGTGTTGAGCGCGTCGACGTATGCGATCGTGTCGTTGACCGGCTCTTCGATCGCCTTCATCAGCGGCGCGGGGTACAACCCGAAGATCAGGCAGCCCGCCGCCAGTGGGATCAGCACACCGATCTCGCGCGCCGACAGATCGGTCGGCAGCTCTTCGTGCTCGTGGTGCCCCTCTGGCTCGCGGTATGTGCCCCAGACGATCTTGCCCGTCATGTAGAGCAAGTACATCGCGGCAATGATCATGCCCGTGCCGGCGATCGCGGCAAACACAGGCCCGAGCATGCCGAACGTGCCGCCGGGCGTCGCGCCGGCTTCACCTGTCCAAGGCGCCGACTGGAACGTGCCGACGAGGCACATGATCTCGCTGATGAACCCGTTCAGACCAGGCAGGCCCACGGAAGCCATCACGAAGAAGACCATAAAGCAGGACCAGACCGGCATCTTTGATCCAAGGCCCCCGATCTCACGCATCGAGCGTGTGTGGTAGCGCTCGTACATCATGCCGATCATGAGAAAGAGCGCGCCGGTCGAGAGGCCGTGGTTGAGCATGTAGAGCACCGAGCCCGTCACACCGACGGAGTTGACGGCGAACAGCCCCAGCACACAGAACCCGAGGTGGCTGACCGACGAGTACGCGACCAGCTTCTTGATGTCGGTCTGCACCCAGCAGATCAGACCCGCATACACGATGCCGATGATCGAGAGGATCGCGATGAGCGGTGCGTACTCGAGCACCGCTTCCGGCACGAACGGCAGGACGAACTTGTACAAGCCGTAGGTGCCGAGCTTGAGCAGCACACCAGCCAGTATGACCGAGCCCGCCGTCGGCGCTTCGGTGTGTGCGAGCGGGAGCCAGGTGTGCACCGGGAAGAGCGGCACCTTGACCGCAAACCCTGCCATGAGTGCAAGCAGCACCCAGCTCTGCTGGTGGAGGTTCAAAGAGCGAGCGGTCTCCCCGAGAGCCGCGAGTTCGAACGACCATGCTCCAGCCATCTGTGCGTGCTGCCAGGCGACATACGCGAAGCCAGCGAGAGCGATCACCGATCCCGTGAACGTATAGAGGAAGAACTTCGTTGAGGCGTTGCGCCGGTTCGAGGAGCCGAACATCGCGATGAGGATGTACATCGGGATGAGTGTGAACTCGAAGCAGATGTAGAACAGAACCAGGTCGCGTGCACAGAAGACACCGACCATCGCAGACTGCAGAATCAGCAGCCAGGCGTAGTAGGTTTTCTGGTGCTCCTTGATCGAGGTGAACGATCCGATCACACAGATCGGTCCGAGCAGCACAGTCAGTGCGATGAGCAGGAGCGAGACCGAGTCGGTCCCGAGTGCAAGCTCTAGCCCGAGCGAGGGCACCCACTGAATCGCGACGTTGAGTTGGTCGGTGCCGCTGGCGTTCCAGTCGAACACGCCGAGTGCAACGACGCCGAAGATCACGGATACGAGCGAGCCGCCCGCGGCGATGTAGCGTGCCTGTTCGCGGGGGTTGAACACGATCAAACCCGCGCAGATCAGAGGCAGTACGATGAGCAGGAGCAGCACCATTACAGCGTCACCATTACCACGATGAAGAGGATCACACCCACGCCCCCGGCCATCGAGAGGGCGTAGCCGTGGAGCACGCCGCTCTGCCCGGGCTGGGCGCCTCGACCCAGAAGCCTGGGCAGGTAGCCAAACAGATTCACAAGACCGTCAACGAGCAGCTTGTCGATCATGTGGAAGATGTGCGAGCACACACGCAGCGGGCGTACGAGTATGAAGTGGTAGAACTCGTCGACGTACCACTTGTTCTCCGCCCAGCGGGGGATGGGACCGAACTTCGCGGCGACGCCGTCCATC
>WUAK01000329.1 GCA_009827205.1 Phycisphaeraceae bacterium
CAGCGCGATGGCAAGGGCAATGATCCACAGACTCGCGTGTTGGGCGGCGTCGATGGCTTCGTTGAGATCGTTCTTGTTCCTGACGAGCACAAAGACCGCGACACCGATGAGAAGCAGACCGATGACGAAGCCGCCGATCCGGCGGACGGCCTGGCTCTGCGTGGGTTCGCCGCGAGGGGTCAAGGCTCGATTGCTTCCGGATGCGTCGGAGCCGCGGGTCTGTGCGAGCCGACAGCCGTGAGAAACGCGAAGCCTTGCGGGTCTTCGCCGCTGAGGCGCTCTTGGAGCTTCTTGGCGAGCGTTGCGAGCCTTGAGTTATCTGATGCCGAGGCGCGGCTGAGCGCAGGATGATCTGCCGTACGGGCTCGTGTAAAGATAGCCGCGGCAAGGATCGTTGGATCAGTCTCGGCGAGGACCGTTTCGTCCAGGATGCGCATGCTGGGCGCCATGTAGCTGTGAGGCAGAAGTGCGACGACCGCGAGCCTTGCCTCGTTCGAGAGCGCCGGGTATCGCTGGGCGACCGTGCGCGCGATAAGTTCGATCTCGTTGGCCGTGGGCGGACCTCCGGGGCGGTCAGGATCCACGATCGCGGCACGCACCGAAGGAAGCAGCGAGATCATCCGGCTTTCATCTCTGATCTCAAGCTCGCGAGCGATGTCGTTCAGAGGCGAACGCACACGCGCATCCGGTTCGATCGTCAGCAGAGGCGCCTCGCCGCTCAGACACATTGGTCCAGCAGAATACAACTGACCCCTTCCGACCTGGAACCCCTGGAGCAGATTCCATCGTGAGCGGATCATGTGTCCGGACTTCATGTTTGAAAGCCACCCAGAAAACCCCGGATCGGGCCAGATCCGTACCAGGATCCCCTCGCCGGGCATGAGCCTGAGCCGCTGGTGCAGATCAATGACCTCGGGCGAGAGCGCAGATGTCACCAGATCGGATGCGATCCGCATCGAAGGCGAGACCATGAACCGAGAGTTCACGGGTCTGTCGCTCCCGACCGCGAGCGCTACCGGTGAGATGTTGCGGATGTTGAGCAGGATCACTGGCCGCTCGTACGCACCGATCCGCTGATTCTCGAGGGTCAGCGTCATCGACAGCATCCGCTCAGGGTTACCCGCTGCCCGGTCGAACCAACTCGGAACCGCCTGCGCAACGCCCCGCATGGCCTGCGAGTACTCGGTGTACACCAGATCTATCCCTGTGATGGCTTCGTATCGCGTGCGAGCGTACGCACCGATCGGGCTGACCGGAGTGAAGAGCGCTGTTCTCTTAAAAGCTTCAGCCGCCTCCTCGTTGCGTCCTGCTTCCAAGAGAGCGATGCCGTAGGCAACCGAGCCCAGTGTGGACTGCTCTGCGAGAGGTTCTATCTCAGTAAGGGCGGCTTGGAGATCGCCCTCGCGGAGCGTGATGAACGCGTCGATGACCGCAAGCTGTGGACTCTCGCCAGAACCGAGCAGCACGCGCAGCTGCTTGGTCTCAGTGAGCTGCGCCTCACTCATCTGCCCAACAATGAGCCTCGAAACGACGAGCTCGGAAGAGATCGCCGCGGCTTGCTGGAGCAGCGTTCTTCTGAGTTCTTCGTTTGACTGGCCTTCCGGGGTATTGAGACGATCTGTGATCTCCTCGATAGCAGGTTGGACAGTATTGAACTGATCACGCATCGCGCGCTCGAGGATGACCTGATCTCCCGAGGCCGCTGCTGCGAGTATGCGGATCCGCTCAACATGCGGCGGGAGCCTGACCTCGTCGGGCGTAAGCACTCCTTCGGTCGTCTGCCCTGCTTCTTCGAGCTGATCGACCCGGAGTTGTGCGGCTTCCTTCTGGAGCTGGAGGTACTGCTCGTACTCATTGAGCAGCGACTGCGCGCCGTTGTTGTGCCATCGGAGCACGGCGGTCTCTGCCTCGATGCCGGCGTCGCCTGTCACACCGTCGGTCGCGATAAGACGGCGCGCGCTGTCGTGGAACCGCTGAGCCTGATCAAACACGCCGTGCTCGGCGAGCTCTGCTGCCACACCGAAGTACAGGTTCGGATCAACGGGATCGGATCGGAGCAGATTGATCGCCAGCTCGAGGATGGCGACCGGGTCATCCCTGCGTTCCTGGTAGAAAGCGGCGGTGAGGGCGGCCGCTTCCTTATTCGAGGAGTCGAGCGAGACCGCCATCGCGAGCAGACGGACGAACTCGGTGTTGTTGCCCCGCTCTCGCTGCAGCAATGCTGCGTCGAGCGCGAGGCGGCTCCGGACTGACGGATCAAACGCCTGCTTGAACCGGTCCTCGTCGAGGTAACGCTGATAGAGCTCGAGACGTTCCTCGACGGTCTGCTTCTGGCTCACGTTCCAGCTGAGGTAACGAAGCTGCGCAACTGTGTCATCGGGATCGACACGTATCAATTCGCGGGTCTGCGCCATAACGGCCTGTTCGTTACCCGCGGCTCGGTATGCCTCGATCAGTCGGCGACGGAGCGATGCGTCGCCGGGTGTCTGCTCGAGAGCGATCTCAAGGATTGTGGTGATGATCTCATAGTCGATCTGGGCGGGATCTGTCTGCTGACGCAGGTCCAGCACCGCCTGTCTTGTCAGGTCCCACGTGATCAGATCGGTGGGATCGGGAGCAGTCTGCCCACGACTTTTTGACGCGGTGACCGCGAAGAGTGTCAGGAGCGTCAGGCGAGCCAGAAGTGTCATAGAACAAACCCTGTCATGATGATGATGCCCGTCGCAGCAAGGCAAGTCAGGCCGGCGAACGCGATC
The DNA here is from genome assembly GCA_009827205.1 of Phycisphaeraceae bacterium. GTDB lineage: Bacteria > Planctomycetota > Phycisphaerae > Phycisphaerales > UBA1924. The sequence goes on from WUAK01000329.1 coordinate 2,757, forward strand.
GCCAACTCGGTCAACCAGATCATCGGCAGCCGACCCGCCCTTGGGCAAATCCGATCGGCGACCATGAACATGAATACGAACTGACCGCACGCGATGCTCGCCAGCCCCAGAAGATTCCAGAGAGCCGTCGGCAATCCGAATGTGGATTGAAGCCAGCCGCTAGGGGCTCTGGTCAGCAGCGTAAGTCCGAATACCACCATCGCAGCGGCCCAAGCCGTGGCGATAAGCGAGAGCAGGGTCGTGCTGGCACGGCGGACGAGGGGCAGCGGTCGGTCTCCATGGTGGACTTTCGAGTCCTTCCCAGAAGCCTACCACCCAATCACGGGTTCTGTCGGACTCCGGAGCTCGGTTAGCCCAGGCTCATGGTCATCAGAAACTCGGCGTTCGACTTGCTCTTGCTCAGGCGGGCCTTGAAGAACTCCAAGGACTCGACCACGTTCATGTCTGCCAGGATCTTGCGGAGCTTGTATGCGAGCTCCAGCTCCTTCGGGTCCATGAGCA
>WUAK01000330.1 GCA_009827205.1 Phycisphaeraceae bacterium
CGAGACTGGAGCAGCTGCCCAGCGTTGAGACGGTGACATCGATTTTGTCGCCCGTGCGACCACCGCCCTCTGGGACGGTGCAAGTCACGGTCACTAGAGCGACCGCTTTCGAATTCTCGAGTTCTTCGAGTGAGGCGACCGCGTTGCCAGAATTGATGAGATACTGAGCAAGAGGTCGTGCGGTCACGAGCTCATCGCCCGAATCGCCCGTGCCGTTCAGACCGATGACAAGCCCGATGCCGTGAAGGACGTTCTCTTGGGCTCCCTCGATGCGGACGAGATCACGGATGGTGTCCGCTTTCGCCTGGGCAACCAGTAGCACGGCACACATGAGCGCAACAATTGCACGCGAGCACCCGCTCAGGCGCTGACAGAGATCGTGAAAGAACATCATGTAGGTTCTTATCGCAACCGGCGTGCCAGCCCGGCAGCGGTTAGAACGAGAACACGGTCTCAAGGACACGCGGTATGTAGCCCTTCTTGGCGGACTTTCGCACCTCGCCCTCGTTGCGGGAGACGATGCTCAGGTTGTGGAGCTGGCTCGACTGCACCGTGTTCTGCTCGGTCACATCGGCGCTCCTGCAGTTGCCCGCCAGCACGAAGACCTGAGTCTCTTCATCGGTCTGGATGGTGGTCCTCGCTTCGAGCACGAGCACGCCGTTGGGCTTGATGTCAATCACCTCGGCCTGGATGCGTGCGGTCAGCCTGTCAGAACGCTCGTACGCCCCCTCGCCCTCGAACTCAGATGAAGAGTCAATCTCAAGAAGCGGGTCTGTTGCCACCTCATCCGAGACGAGGCGTCCCTCGACGAGGTCTGAGAGACTCAGAAACGCGTCAAAGTTGACATTGCTCGAGTAGTCCTTCTCTGTCTCCAGTGACTGCGTGCGGCTGGAGCGGCTCGTTTCATTGACGATGATCGTGACCAGATCATGAACCTCAAGCCTCTTGGGCGGGGGCGGGGCGATCACGAACATGCTGTAACCGACGAGCGATTCGCTCGGCTGCGCGTTGCCGTTGACATCCTGGGGCACACCTATGGGCCGCGAATCGTATAGTGATTGTGCACCGGCTGATCCCGCGAGTGAGAGTGCAGCCGCGATTGCGACAAATGATTTCATCGGTTCTTCCCCTCGAGAGGCTGCGCACCAGCGAACGCCACGACCCGGCCCGGTGCCTTGACGACGGCTACGAACTGCCCCGAAGTCTGCATAGACGCGAGCTCAATCTGATCTCCGACCCTGCCGCTCTCGAGCGCCCGCGCCTCGGTGAGCACGCGGAACGTCCCACTGATCAGGTGTACAGAGACGATGTCACCCCGCTGAACAACCTCTGCCAGTTCGACGTGACCAGATGTCAGCATCTCTCCCGCGCCGATGCTCCGCTTGAGCCTCACACTCGTCGCGTTCTCGGGTTCGACGTACGGCACGTCGGGCGCGAGCCACGCCTCATCAGTTTCGAAATCTTCAACGGTGACCGTGGTGCCCCTCTTGATCGCGCGTTTCGTGCGCACGACATCGCGCAGAATCCGCACACCAACGCGGATGGATTCGTCACGGATCTCACCCCGTGCGTCGTACATCGTGATCCTCATGGGCATCTTCGCTGAAGAACCGGTCGGTTCGACCGCGACGCTCCAGCCCTGCGTCGACTCTGAGAGAAGAGTAAGGTCGGCCTCGTCGAAGTCGATCTGCAGCCTGTCCATCGTTACGCCCAGCGTCTGCACCAGCTTCGCCTCGACGTGGTCACGGACCGTGTACCCGAGGTTGGATTCGGGCTTGACGACGGGTTTCTCAGCCGCCTCAAGGGCTTTGGGTGCCTGCTTCACCCTGAGAATCACCCGGCACATGTCGCCCCTGATCGTCAGCCTTCCCACGCCCGTTTCCGAAGCGGCCCCGATCAGTGTGCGCACATCGTCGAGTGAGACTTCAAGCCTGCGACTGACGCCCGATACCAGTGCAGGATCGCTCTCGACGACTAGCCCCGCGAATCGTTCCGCGCCGCCCGTCAGCTGCGCGACGTCGGCAAGCGTGATCGGCGCGTCCATCCCGAGCCTCGCGACTGGCTTGAGTGTGACGACACCCTGTGCCAGAGCGCACCTTGCGCCAATGAGCGCGAATACCAGGATAAATAGCCTCGCGATCACGCCTTGCTTACCTCTCTTACTGACGCAGCTGTGCCACCGCACGCAGCGTCTCGTCCGCGGCTCGGATCGCCTGTGAATTCATCTCGAACGCCCGCTGTGTTCGGATCAGTTCGATCAACTCAAACGTCGCGTTCACGTTCGAAGACTCAAGCTGACCCTGCACGATCCGACCGAACTGTCCCGAAGAGGGCTCGCCCACGATCGGTGCGCCGCTGGCTGCGGTTTCTGTGAATAGGTTCTCGCCGATCTGTGTCAGACCGGCGGGGTTAATGAACGTTGCAAGCTCCAGCTGACCAACTTCCTGAGGTTCTGGCTCGCCGGGCAGCGAGACAAACACCCGGCCGTCCGAACCGATCGAGATCGTCTGCGCGTCGTCCGGGATGGTGATGCTGGGCTCCAATCGCCTGCCCACGTCGTTTGCGAGCACAAGCTCGCCGTCGGAGTTGAGCGTCAGATTCCCCGCGCGGGTGTACGCGGTCTCGCCCTCCTCGATCCCGACCTGCAGGAAGCCGAGCCCGTCGATGAGGATGTCCAGAGGCCTGTCTGTCGCGATCGGGGCGCCCTGCTCGAAGCTCAATTGCGTGCCTGCGACCTCGACACCGAGCCCGACCTGAAGCCCGATGGGGCGCTGGTCGCCGTTGGCGTTCTCGGTTCCAGGCTGCTTGCGTTCGATGTACAGCAAGTCCTGGAAGTTCGCTCGGCTCGACTTGAACCCGGTCGTGTTTACGTTCGCGAGGTTGTTCGAGACAACGTCCAGCTTGCTGCTGAGCGCCGAAAGTCCCGAGGCCGCGGATTGGAGGGCGATGCTTGCCATAAGTGCATTGATCCTTCTTGGTTAGCTGACCCTGCCGAGTCTGTTGATCGCCTGATCGAGGAGCTGGTCGTGGTAGCCGACCATCGCAAGGTTTGTGCGCACATCGCTCGCTGCAGCCTGGACCTGCATGAGCGCCTTGATCTCGTCCACAGCCGACGATTCGACCATGCCCTGCTTGATGAGCCCTGTCGCGGGCCTGATGTTCGCAAGCGCGTCGGCGTGCATGCGGAACAAGCCCTCGCATGCCTTTGTGAGCTTGGACTTGTCGGGCACATCGACGAGCTTAAGTCTCGCCAC
>WUAK01000034.1 GCA_009827205.1 Phycisphaeraceae bacterium
CTCGCCTTGGAGAAGGCGCTGCAGGAGCCTCTCGTCTGCCGGGCTGAGCTTCCTCGTGACTTTGCGGCTGCTCGCCGAGCCCGGCGTGGTGGCGACGCGGACACGGTGTCGGCGCCTGACCTGCTCAAGCGGGCTTGGTGATTTGTGCTGAACTCGATTCATTCCAGTGCGTTCCTTGCGTTCATATACCGAGCCGCTCGGAGAGAGGTCCGGTTTCTTTCAATTCGTCTTGGGCACGAAACCGATGCTTTTCTCGGCGCTGAAATCGCGGTCGGCTGATTGATCATCTGGTGTCCCCTGGTTCACGGGAGATCACACAGGCTCAGCACCCCGCGGGACAGGCGGCAAAGCCGCGCCGATACCCCGGTTCGTGTACCCTAAGTTGTACGCTCGAATGGCCTCCTTGGTTCTTGACACCCCAAGACTTGCGTCAAATTAGGGAATGTCCCTCACCATTTGCTGGGCCGCCCCCGCGAGCCGCCTGTCGTTTGGAAGAGGGGTCAAGCTCCGCTGAGCCCATCCGTCAATCAGATTTGGTTGTCCGGTGCAGCCTCCCGGCACATCCCACCCGAGAAAGCTGCCCGCTCGGTCCAGATTGACCGAGACGTGCTATACACATACTGTTATCGGTCGAAGAACAGGGGTTTTTGTGGACTTACCACCCATCCGACGACGGTCGTTCTGCACGTTAATTGCTGCCGGTGCTGCTGTCAAGCTGCTCCCGGGTGCCACGTCGGCCAGTGCTCGTGTCGTACCTTCTTCGGGTACAGTTCCGCTCGACGATCACAATCTCGTTCCTAAGGGGAAAGCCATGGCATTTAGCCTGCCCGATCTGCCGTACAGCTACGACGCGCTCGAGCCCGCCATCGATGCTCGCACGATGGAAATCCACCATTCCAAGCACCACCAGGCCTATGTGGACAAGGCCAACGCTGCCCTCGAGGGGACGGCTTTCGCCGGTGAGCCAGTCGAGAACGTGCTCGCCAAGCTGGCGACAGTGCCAGACAACGTTCGTGGTGCCGTCCGCAACAACGCCGGCGGGCACGCCAACCACAGCCTGTTCTGGCAGGTGATGGCTCCCTCGGGCCAGGGCGGGTCGCCCTCGCAGTCGCTGGGGAGTGCGATCAACAGCACGTTCGGATCCATGGATGAGCTCAAGGCCAAGATCGCAGACGCAGCCGCCACGAGGTTCGGCTCAGGCTGGGCATGGCTCATCGTTCGCGATGGCAAGCTCATGGTCGGATCCACACCAAACCAGGACAGCCCGCTCATGGGTCAGGACATGTGCGAGCTCTACGGCACACCGATCCTCGGCATCGACGTCTGGGAGCACGCCTACTACCTGAATTACCAAAACAGGCGCCCTGACTACATCAACGCGTGGTGGGATCTCATCAACTGGAACAAGGTCTCCGAGTTGTACGACGCCGCGATGGGCTAAACCGCCAACGCATGAAGCAGACATACGATGGGCCGGGGCGATCGATTCGTCCCGGCCTTTGTTGTTTCGATAGGAACGAGTTGCCGGCAGACCAAGACAGACCGAGCCTCAAGAAGCGTGTGCTGCTCACACTCTTTCTCACACTCCCATTTGTCGTGCTCATCCTGCTTATGTACATCATCGCGTTCGAGGTCTCGGAGCAGGGCGAGACGATCGGCGAATCGACTGAATCAAGCGAGAGAAGTCCAGAGTAATCAGCTCTTGCGCAGGATCTGCAGCGGGCGGTATCTGCCCTGCAGGATCTCGTTCGAATCGGCGCTCAGCCAGTTCTCAAGGATCCCTGCGTAGACGCTTCTGAAATCGATCTCGTACTTCAGGTCGCCGTTGTCGAGGTTTGTCAGTGAGGGGTGTCTTCCGATGATGCCCTGACGGACCATTGGGCCAAACAGGAACATCGGAGCCGCGGTGCCGTGGTCCGTGCCACCCGAAGCGTTCTGGCTGACGCGGCGACCAAACTCGCTGAAGCACATAGAAAGAACGCGGGTATCGTTCTCGTGACGCTTCAGGTCTGAGTAGAATGCGCGCATCGCGTCAGAGAACTGGCGCAGCAAGTTCGCGTGTGATCCGTTGGTGTTGCCCTGGCCCGCGTGCGTGTCAAAGCCGCCCATCGAGACGTAGTACACCCGTGTCTTGAGCCCCGCGCGGATCATCGACGAGACCATCTGAAGCTGTCTTCCAAGAGGTGTACCCGGGAATTGGGTCATCGGTGTCTGGCTGACCGCTCTTCGGATGAGATCGCTTGAAACCTGCGCATCGAGCGATGTCTTAAGCAGGAACGAAGCGGTGGGATGGTCGTCATGGTCGTCGCTCGCGCCTCGTGAAGTCAGGCTCGTGTAGGGCTCGCGGAGCGATTCGTGGATCTCTTCACCGGTCCAGCGGAAGAGATCTGCAGATTCAAAGGCGATGGGCTTGATGCTCCCGCCCTCCATCGCCAGCGGCGCCGTGCGCCCAATCGCAATCGCCGGCTGCATCGGTATCTCTTCTTCAGAGCCGTCGGGTGCGCCCGACTCACCCTTTCCGTAGCCGCAGCACTCGGAGTCGAGGTAACGCCCAATCCACCCGTTGCCTGTGCCCGTGGTGTCAGCGGTGTGCCAGATATCCATCGACTTGAAGTGTGAGCGGTTCGGGTTGGGGTAGCCCGTTCCCTGGATAAGGCCGCAGAGCCCTTCGTCGTACAGCGCTTTGATACCCTCCATCGCGGGGTGCAGCGCGATGTCGCTGCTGCGTCCGAGTTCGAGGGCCTGGTTGCGAGCGATGCCGATTGTCGGGCGAGCGCGGTAGTACTCGTCGTGCCTGACTGGGACGACGGTGTTGAGCCCGTCGTTGCCGCCGCCCAGCTGGACAACGACAAGGATGTTGTCCTCGTTGACGCCTGGAATGGAGCTCATACCGAGTTCCGGCATGGGCATCCCCAGCGCAGAGGACTGGATAAAGCTCGGCACAACCGCGGCTGCGGATGCAAACGTCAGTGACTGCCCGAGGAACATCCGTCTCGTGAACGCGCGTGCCTGTGATGGATCGTTGTGCAGACTCATGTCGCTGTCCTTATGTGTACGGCTAGCACAGCTGGTACTCGGGCCTCGCGCTGATCAGCAGCAGCATCCCGATGACCGTCTCGCGGTTGATGTGGTTCTGGTGCTCTGCAAGGAATGCCCTGATCGTCGACTCGGGCTGCCCGGTCGTGCTCCCGAGCGTGAACCGCAAGAGGTAGTTCGTCACCGCGGCAGGATCAGAACCAGCGTTCTTCAGTGCGACCGTCAGGTGGTCCATCAGGGGCATTGGGTCGTACTGCTCGCTGCTGGCGAGAGCGTCGTAGCCCTGTGGCATCTTGCCCGTGAGCAGATACGCCAGGATGTTCTGCCTCACAAAGAGCGTCGATGTGTTGATCCAGGTACGCCCGCCGTCCCAGCCCTTGACGCTGGGCGGGAAGAAGATGTTCTGACCCATGAGATCCAGCGCGTCGAGCAGGACGGACAGATCACGCACGGGTGTGTTCAGCGAACGCACCGAGCCAACGATGAGGTCGATGGGGCTCTTGATCTGCTCGCGAACAACTCTGTCCGAGTAGAAGTGCTCGGAGAGCAGGAGCTCTCTCATCGCGGGCTTGATCTGGTACTTCGAAGCACGCATCGCGCGTTCCATGTCCGCGATTGTGCGAGCAGCTTCCTTGGGCAGGTCGCGTTCGCGTGCGGTGATGTCGATCTCTGTTGCGAAGAAGCTGTAGAGCTTCCTGCAAATAAACATCGCGCAGGCGCGCTGTCTCAGGATCGCGTCGACAAACCCGTCGCCGTCAAGAGTGCCCGTCCTGCCGAGGATCGTCTTGCGCCCGTTGTCGTGGTTGCCGGCGTTGAACACGAACGAGTCGTCGTTGAAGCTGTAACCCGTCAGGGCGCGGGCGCCTTCCTTGATGTCGCGTTCAGAGTAGTTGCCCTCACCAAGACCGAAGAGCTCCATGAGCTCACGCGCGAGATTCTCGTTCGGGCTTCCCTTCCGGCTGTCGTTGTTGTCGAGGTAGGCCAGCATCGCCGGGTCGCGGATGATCTCTGAGAGCAGCTTTGCGAAGCTCCCGAGCGCGTTCTGGCGGAACAGCTGGTTCTGCATGTACATGTGGTAGCTGTTCTCGATCGTGCGGTAGCTGGTTGCGAAGTGGCCGTGCCAGAAGAGGGCCATCTTCTCCTGCAGCGGGCGCGGCGTCGAGATCATCCGCGCGAGCCACCACTTCTGCATCTCGCGCATCTGCCGTCGATCGCTGCGCTGCGCCTGCTGGCGACGCAGCCTGAGCGACGCGAGCGCATCCTCATCGCGCCTGCTCTGCGCGTTGGAGAGCATCCGGCGTTCGTCGTCGGACAGAGGTCGCATGATGTTCCGGTCAAACGTGTTGGGCAGAGGCTTGTCGTGATCCGGGACTTCGTCGTACTCAAGCAGATACTCGACGGCTTTCTCGGCGCCCCAGTCCGCAAGGGTGCGGATCTGATCGGGCGTACCACCGAACCCTGCTCTCATAAGCAGGTGCCGGGCCTGGTCATAACCGAAGTCGATGTCCGAGATCCGCGTCGTCATCCGTGGGCCTCACTTGCGGTGTTATCGGCAGGTGTGCCGCTTGTTCACCCGTGCCCACAGACTAACGCATTACGCATCAGCCAATTGCGTTGATTTCTCGATTGTTTCCTGTGGACGTACGCGGAGTGTCCATGCCGAGGCCAGGATCGTGCACGCCAGTATCGCCGCCCCGAGTGCCTGGTGAGCCGTGGCGAACAGCACCGGGAGCGCTCGGACCTCGGGTGCCCCTTCTAGCTCGTCGAACATCACAACACGTTCGTCGCCGATTTCGCTCGGCCTGATGACCAGCGCGAGGATGCCCAGGATCATCTGCAGCGATACGCCGTGCAGCAGGAACATGCCCATACGTTTGAAGAGGGACGAGCCCCCGGACTCCTTGTCGATTTTCATGAGGTTGAACGCGAGGATGACCGTGAACGTGAGCGCGATGAGCGAGAAGCCCACGTGCGTCATCAGCGCGTGGCCCGAACCGAAATGCCGGTACATAGCCGCGAGAGAGAGCTGGATCAGCAGGGCCCCGATCGCGAGTATGGCCCATCGTCTTGATTTCTGTGCAGTTTCGAGGTGCACCTCGGCTTTAGCGCGCCAGGTCTGAGTCGTTGAAGCTGTAAGGATCACGGCACCGGCAAGAATGATCTGCCCGAACACACCGTGGAACACGCCAAACGCTGGGCTGATATCAACGACGCGAATGGCGCCCATGATGCCCTGTGCGATGACCGCGAGCAGAAGCGCAACACTGAAGATCCTTGAGAACTTCATGTTCCTGGTCGTAAACATGCACGCGACGAGCGCGATGAATGTCGTCCCGACGAGTGTGCCGAACAGGCGGTGTGTGTGTTCGAGGAAGATGCGAGAATCGACTGCTTCTTCCATGAGCGAGATCGGGTAGAGGAACATGTTCTGGCCGTAGGTTCCGGGCCAGTCCGGGACAGCCATCCCCGCGCCGGCGCTGGTGACCGCGCCGCCGATGGCAACGAGCGGGACGAGCGCCGCGACCGCTGCGAAGGCGAGCTTGTAGGGCCAGTTTGTTGAGGTCTGCTCCCGGTTCTTGGCGAGCTGCCGACCGATCAGCCCGGCGATCAGACCCGCGGCGAGGCTGACCAAGAAAAAACCCCCGGCGATCATCGCGGCGTTCTCACGGAGCGTGACCTCTTCAGTCACGGGATCTTTTTCTGTGAGTGCGTTGCCCAGCAGAAGAAGATTCACACACGAACAGGTCAGTGCAGCGATCACCCCGCCGAGGAATGCCCGCCGCCCGATCAGGCGGGCACCTCGGGCAATCACAGCGATCATGGCCAAGAGCAGCAGGGGGGCGGTGATGGTGGGCGAGAGCTGTAAACCCGGTAAATGCAAGGGGTACCAGACGAGCCACATCCCGATCGCGGCCGAGAAGCCCGTGATGATGCCGGGCCAAAGGACAGTCTGGTCGGTTGATTCCTGTTGGACAGAAATTGAATTTGGATTCTGATCGGACACTTCGAGAGCCTCCATCTGGCCAGAGATGCCCTGGAACATGGCTGAGACTGGGTCTCAACTGTGTTGCAAGAATCTGGACGCCTTGACAGGATACGCTCAGAGTGGAGAAATTTCGGCCAGACGAGAACACAATCGGGCCGATACGACTCGGAACGTTCTCGGCGGTGAGGCCTGAAATAGGTCTCCAAGGCAGCAGGCTGCAATGCGCGGGCGCGACGGCTCCCGCACGGGAGATGGTTTCTCATGATGCTCTTCCCTCGATGGATGAATGCATTCCCAACGGTGGCGGCACTGGGCGCGACAACAGCGCTCGTCGGCGCCAGCGCGGGCACCTACTACTGGGCGACGCCCGAGTTCTGGGAAGTCGGGTACATGCCCACCCAGCCCGGCTCTGGTTTCAATCACCAGATCCACGCGGGCCGACTCGGCATGGACTGCCGGTACTGCCACACCAATGTTGAGGATTCACATTGGGCGAATGTTCCGACCGTCAACACGTGCATGGGGTGTCACACCGAGGGCAAGCTCGCGCCGCAGTACGACCCGGGCGAGAAAGTCTCGTTCGTTCGTGAGGCGTATGCCAGAGATGAATCGATCGAGTGGCGTCAGGTTCACAAGCTGCCGGACTACGTCGGTAGCTTCCCGCCCCACATGCATGTCCGGGCGGGTGTGAGCTGCTTCTCGTGTCACGGGCAGATCCGCGGCATGCCGGTCGTGTACCAGGAAGAAAGCCTCTCTATGGGTTGGTGCCTCGATTGCCACCGCAACGTCGAGGACAACATCGTTGGTCCGAGCAAGGTGACCGACCTCGTGTGGGCAGAACAGCACCTCAGCGAGCGTCACTCGGGTGCGGACAACGCGACACCGGAGGCGAGACAGATCATCGACTCTCTGAAGTCAAGTGTCGCCGAGGGCGGGCCGCAGAACTGCGGTGCGTGCCACCATTGATAAGTAAGCGGATTGAGAGCAGCAACGACGAGCGAGCAGTAGCAGACACGCCCACCGGGGGCACCTTTAGGAAAGAGCGACCATGAGCGGAGCAAATCAGTGCCCATCGACGGTCGGGAAGAAGGATCTTGACCCTGCTTCCACGATCAACGGCAACGGCGAGAGGCTCTGGCGGAGCATCGACGAGTTCGCCGCCAATGACTCGGGTGAGTTCCAGTCCTTCCTCCAGCGGGAGTTCCCCGCGGGTGCAAGCGATCTGCTCTCATCAAGTCGCCGGACGTTCTTGCAGCTGATGGGTGGCGCGATGGCGCTCGCCGGTGCTGCAACGATCCCGGGTTGTAGGCGTCCAGATCACAAGATCATGACGTACTCTCGGAACGTGCCCGCCGACATCGTGCCGGGTCGACCTCTGTACTACGCGACCAGCATGCCCATCCCGGGCGGCGGGGCGGAGGGCCTTCTCGTCAAGTCGAACGAAGGCCGCCCGACGTTTGTCGAGGGCAACCCGCTTCACCCGGTCAGCCAGGGCAAGAGCTCGTCGTGGTCCAACGCGGCGCTGCTCTCGATCTACGACCCCGAGCGTCTGAAGTACCCGGTGTACCGAGAGGGACAGGGCGATACGGGCAGGACCGCTGTCGCGACGTGGGACGATTTCCGTGCATGGAGCGCCGATCACTTCACCGAGTTTGATTCGACCAGCGGCAACGGCCTCGTCTTCATCGTCGACAAAAAGACCAGCCCGACACGCGATGCGCTGCGTGATCGGATCAGGGCGCGCTGGCCTCTGGCGCAGTGGGTCGCGTACGACGCGACCGGCGCTGACAACAAGATCGCCGGCCTTCGCATGGCGTTCGGTCAGCCCCGCAGGGAACTGCTGTCTCTTGAGAACGCTGATGTCATCTTTGGTTTCGCCAGTGACGACCTCGACAGGGGCGCGGGCATGCTCCGCAACGCCCGCGGATTCGGCGCTGCTCGCCGGATGCGTTCGACGAACGACACGATGTGCCGCGTGTACGCCGTAGAGGCTTCGTACACACCGCTTGGTGGGTGCGCCGATCACCGCTACACGCTGGCACCGTCACGCATCGGTGCCGCGGTTGTCGAGCTTGCTCGCATGATCGTCGACCGGGTCGGCGGGGGCGGGGCTCTGGCAAACGCCGTGAACTCTTTCGATACGCGGGGCGATATTTCGAGCGATCTCCGCGAGATGCTCGACGCAGCGGCTGATGATCTGATCGAAGCTCGGGGCCGCGCGGTTGTGACCGCCGGACAGGATCTCCCTCCGGAAATTCACGCGTTGGTTGCCGCTATGAACCGCGTGCTCGGCGCTGTTGGCAAAACGGTTTCGTACGTGCCCGCCGGTGCCGAGGAAGGCCGCGACGGCATGGGCGATCTCGCCGAGATCGTGGGTCCGATGGGATCTGGTCGCGTCAAGACTGTTGTCTGTGTCGAGACGAACCCGTGCTACGACACACCGACCGAGCTCGGTTTCGCCGAGGCGTACGATCGAGTCTCGAACCGTATCTGCCTCTCGATCGGTCCGTCCGAGACGGCAGCGAAGTCGACTTGGCAGCTCAACGCCGCGACGTTCCTTGAGTCGTGGGGCGACACCGAGGCAGTCGACGGCACGATCGCGCCGATCCAGCCGATGATCGCACCGCTCTACGACGGCGCACTCAGTGACATCGAGTTGCTCGCGCTCATCGCAGAGCCCCGCAGCGCTGACGACTACACCAACCAGCCCGCCGGCTACGACGTCGTCCGCGATGTCTGGATGAGCCGATTCGACTGGTCCGATTTCGAGAAGACCTGGCGCCGCGTGCTTCATGACGGCATCGTCGCCGGCACGAGCAGCCAGGGCGACGACGGCGGCGCGACCTCGAGCTCCCTTGAGGCGAATGTTGCGGGCGTGCTCGCCAACGCTTCGATCGGTGTTGAGCCTTCGAGCGATGCGCTCGACGTGATCGTCTCGACCAACAACATGTACGACGGCAGGTACTCGAATCTGCCCTGGCTTCAGGAACTGCCTCAGTTCGGAACAACCGTCGTCTGGGACAACCCGGCGCTCGTCAGCCCGGCGACAGCTGAGAAGCTCGGCCTCGAGCCCGACCCTTACACGGTCAAGGAGCCCAAGGCACAGATGGCCAAGGTCGAGGTCGCTGGCCGCGAGTGCGAGATCCCGGTTTGGATCATGCCGGGTATGGCTGACAACACGATCGTCCTGTACCAGGGTTACGGGCGTGAGGTCGTGGGCGTCATCGGTGCGGGCGTTGGCTTCAACGTCCAGTCCATCCGCGACGTCGCGGGCGGGCGCGTGTACTCCGGCGCGAAAGTGAGTCCCGCCAAGGGACGCTACCCGATCTCGAGCACGCAGAACCACTGGTCGATGGAGTCACGCACTTCGATCGTCCGCTCTGTTGACCTGCCCGCCTACCTCCGACACGGCGACGAGGTCGAAGAGAAGAAGGGGCACTACGGCACCAAGGCAAAGCTCAACTTTGGTGAGAAGCTTGGTGAGCTCAGCCACACGCCCCCGAACGAGTCCATCTACGAAAACCCACTCAACAAGTCACGCGGTGATGCGGCCGAAGGATCGGCTTTCTCTGTCGGGCCGCAGTGGGGGATGAACGTTGATCAGGGCGTGTGCACGGGCTGTGCGACGTGCACGATCGCTTGCCAGGCTGAGAACAACATCCCGGTCGTTGGCAAGAAGGAAGTCCGCAAGGGTCGTGAGATGACCTGGATCCGCGTGGACCGCTACTTCACCGGCAGCGATATGAACCAACCGGGCGAGATGCACCACCAGCCCGTGATGTGTCAGCACTGCGAGAACGCGCCCTGCGAGACCGTGTGCCCGGTGAACGCAACCGTGCATGGGCCCGAGGGCCTGAATTACATGGTCTACAACCGATGCATCGGCACGCGGTACTGTGCAAACAACTGCCCCTACAAGGTTCGCCGCTTCAACTTCTTCGATTACGCGACAAAGAAGACCAAGGGTTCCTACCGGAGCGAGTTCCCAGAGGGCACGCCCCAGCCTGAGAACATCAATCTGATCCCGCCGCGCCTCCGCGAGAAGGTCGAGGAGATCCAGAAGCTGCGCAACAACCCGGATGTCACGGTGCGCAGCCGAGGCGTCATGGAGAAGTGCACATACTGCATCCAGCGCATCAACGCGGCCCGCTACGAAATGAAGCTCCAGGATCTGGACAACATCCCCGACGGGTTCTTCCAGACCGCGTGTCAGGCGGCATGCCCCACGGGCGCGATCGTCTTCGGCGATCTGCTCGACGATAACTCTGCCGTCAGCGAGGCCGCCGACGACGGGCGTAGCTACGGCCTGCTGGGCTACCTCAACACAAGACCCCGCACGACCTACAAGGTCAGCCTCTCCAACCCCAACCCGAGGCTTCGTACGCCCGTCGAGGACCCGTTCCACCACGGGCACGGCGACGACCACGGGTCCGAGGGCGACCACGGCGAGGACTCGGGCCACGCATCGTTTATCGATAAGTTCAAGAAGCATGAGGACAAGGGCTACGCATTGAGCCTCAAGGTCCTGGGCGCCCCGGCAGGAGTGCACGCATGAGCACGATCAATCCCGACCAGATCAACGCCCAGCGGCTCGCCGGGATGAGACCCAGCGCCGACCGCACAGACATCGATCCGGCGCTCGGTGACGGCAGCCTCGTCGACGACCCCGCCCAGCAGGGTCCGCTCGTCCTGAACAACCGCTCGTTCCACGACATCACCGAGATCGTTTCGGGCTATTCCGAGAAGGCCCCGAGCTGGTGGTGGTTCCATGCTCTCGGCTTCGCGGCGACCGTCGCCGCGATCGCCCAGATCATGATCCTCTATCTGATCATCACGGGTGTCGGTGTCTGGGGTCTCAACAACCAGGTCGACTGGGCGTGGGACATCACCAACTTCGTGTTCTGGATCGGTATCGGTCACGCAGGAACGCTGATTTCTGCGATCCTCTGCCTGCTCAAACAGCAGTGGCGTACCGCGGTGAACCGAGCGGCTGAAGCGATGACGATCTTCGCGGTGATCTGTGCGGGTATTTTCCCGGGCATCCACGTCGGTCGAGTGTGGTTCGCCTGGATGCTGTTCCCGATCCCCAACTCGAACATGATCTGGCCTAACTTCCGCAGCCCGCTGCTCTGGGACGTCTTCGCGGTCTCGACCTATGCGACGGTGTCGCTGCTGTTCTGGTACATGGGCATGATCCCTGACTTTGCGACCTTCCGTGACCGGGCGCACCTGCGTCTGCGTCAGGGCAAGAGCAAGCTGATTGAACTCCGCTTGCCCGTGCCGCTGCCGATCCCGACGATCAAGCTTCCCTGGCGGGGCGATCTTGTGCGTGCGTACATCTTCGGCTTCCTCAGCCTTGGCTGGCGGATGAGCGGCCGTCACTGGTACCGCTATGAGAAGGCGTACCTGATCCTCGCTGGCATCTCGACGCCTCTTGTGCTCTCGGTGCACTCGATCGTTTCGTTTGACTTTGCGACCTCGATCCTGCCCGGCTGGCACACCACGATCTTCCCGCCGTACTTCGTCGCAGGCGCCGTGTTCGGCGGGTTCGCGATGGTGCTGCTGCTGATGATCCCGCTGCGGGCGCTGCTCCCGAACTTCAGCGATCTGCTCACCCTGCGTCACCTCGAGAACATGGCCAAGATCCTGCTCGTCACGGGCATGATGGTCGGTTTCGCCTACGCGATGGAGTTCTTCATCGCCTGGTACGGCGGCAACGAGTTCGAGTGGTACGCATTCATCGGGAACCGCGTCGATCCTTCGAAAGCTCCATACTGGTGGGCTTACTGGATCATGATCTCTTGCAACGTGATCTCACCTCAGATCTTCTGGATCAAGAAGATGCGTCGCAACCCGCTAGCGATCTGGATCGTCGGGTTCTTTGTGACAATCGGTATGTGGTTCGAGCGATTCGTCATTATCGTCACGAGCCTCCACCGAGCGTTCCTACCCGGTGAATGGCACATGTTCTTCCCCACGCCAGTCGATATCCTGACGTTTGTCGGGTCGTGCGGCATCTTCCTGACACTCTTCCTGCTGTTCATCCGCTTCCTGCCGATCTTCCCGATCTCCGAGATCAAGAACGTCCTTCCGGGCGCGAGCCCGCACGACTACCACGATGACCACGGTCACGACGAGGCACACTCCGCGGAGGGAGCCCACTGATGGCAAAGACGACCTTTGAAACCGAGTCTGGGGCAAAGGTGTTCGGCTTGCTCGCCGAGTTCACCAACCCGCACACGCTCACCGAGGGTGCCAAGAAGATCCGCGACGCGGGCTTCAAGAAGTGGGATACCCACGCCCCGTTCCCCGTCCACGAGATGGAGGAGTCGATGGGCATCGTGGGCAAGTCCATCGCACCGATGATGTTCGTCATCGGCTGTGCAGCACTGTTCGGTGTTGGCGGCGGTTACCTGCTTCAGTGGGTGATCAATATCAACTACGAGATCGTCGTGCAGGGCAAGCCGACCGCGAGCGCGTGGGAGCCATTCGTCCCCGTCACCTTCGAGCTTGGCATTCTGTGTACGGCGTTCGGGGCGCTGCTCTCGATGCTTGCTTTCAACGGGCTGCCCAGGCACCACCACCCGCTCTTCTCTAGCGATGACTTCCTACGTGCGACTGACGACGGCTTCTTCATCTCCGTCGAGGCCGCCGATGACAAGTTTGATCCGGATGAAACACGCAAGCTGCTCGCCGACGCGGGAGCGACCAACATTGAGCTGATCGAGGACTGAGCATGAACCACGCACGAACAAGCATGTTGCTCGGCTTCGGTCTCGCCGCGATCGTCGGTACGGGCATCGTCGGCTGCCGGGGCGAACGCTCCGACAAGCCCCCGAGGCAATTCTTCCCAGACATGGATGACGCGGAGCACTTCAGGCCTCAGAACGAGACCGAGTTCTTCGCCGACGGCAGGTCCCAGCGGCCGACTGTCCCCGGCACCGTCGGGTACGGTCGAGCGCCGATCGACCACGCCGAGGCTGAGGATGCCGGCTGGGGTGATGGGTTCGGCGTGCAGCGCGCACGTCTGCTCCGTGAGGACCAGGGCCTCTACTTTGGTACGACGGATGCGCCGCCAGATCAGGCTGAGCACTATGTCCGTGATATCCCGGTTGAAGTCACCATGGACATGATCCGGCTCGGCCAGGAGAAGTTTGACATCTACTGCGCTATCTGCCACGGCTACGAGGGTGACGGCAAAGGCACCGTCGGCAACCGATGGGCAGGTCAGATCGTCGCCAACTTCCACGACCCGAAGTACTCCAACAAGGACGACATCCTCGGACGCGATGGATACATGTATCACGTGGGCCGGTACGGTTTGTACGATCCGAACGGCGTGCTGCGTATGCCCGGTTACAGCCATGCACTCGACGAGAACGAGGCCTGGGCGGTCGTCGCGTACATCCGCACGCTCCAGGCGTCGCGAGGCATGTCGATCGATGACGGTGTCATCCCAGGCGCCGAGCGCAACAGACTTCTTGAGCAGCGCGGCACGCCCGTTGGCAATGCCGATCAGCCCGCGAGCCAAGAACAGATCGCTGAAGGAGGCGAGCAATGAGTCAGGCCTCTGTCAACAAAGGCCAGTGCCTCAGCCAGATCGTCAACGACGCGAGGCTCACCCGTGACAACATCACCCTAGTGGGCAAGTCGCCCGCCGGGCTTGTCGGGCTCTTCCTCGCCCTGGGTGTCGTGGGCATCGTCCTGACACTCATCGGCTCGCAGGTCGTCGGTATCGATCACGCGCTGGCGGCATACCACGTCGGTGTCATGGGTGTCCTTGGCATCTGCCTGGGCTCGCTCTTCTGGGTGATGCTCTCGCACGTCTTTGCGATGACCTGGAACGTCGCGCTCCGCAGGCAGTTCGAGAACGTCATGCGTGCGATGTGGCTCGTGCTCATCCTCATGCTGCCCATCATGCTCATCGAGGTCATATCGCACGGTGTGATGTTCACCTGGATGGATACGCACTACGTCTCGTCCGACCCGATCTATGTGCACAAGTCGGGCTATCTCAACGTGCCGTTCTTCATCCTCCGCTTCGTGATTTACTTTGGCCTCTGGTTGCTGCTGATCCGCAAGTTCTGGACCTGGCAGCGCGAGCAGGACGAGACCGGCGACCGCTGGCTGTCGAACAAGGCCCGCTTTACAAGCTCGTGGGGACTGCTGGTCTTCGGCATCACCTGCGCGTTCGCCGCATTCGACTGGCTTATGAGCCTCGATTACCACTTCTTCAGCACCATGTGGGGCGTCTACTTCTTCGCGGGCGCCGCGTACAGCGCGATGGCAGTCAACATCTTGATCACCCGCGGGCTCAACGCGATGGGCAAGATGAACGGTGTCGTGACCGTCGAGCACCGCCACGACCAGGGCAAGCTGCTCTTTGCGTTCACAGTATTCTGGGCGTACATCGGGTTCAGTCAGTACTTCCTGATCTGGTACGCCAACATCCCCGAAGAGACGAGCTACATGCTCGCCCGGAAGGTGAACTACCCGAACCTGACCATGGCGCTTGTGCTCGGCCACTTCTGCCTGCCGTTCCTGATCTTGCTGCCAAGGCCAGCCAAGCGGTCGGGCATGCTGATCACGATCATGGCACTCTGGGCCGTGGTCATTCACTTCATCGACATGTACTGGCTCATCCGCCCGATGGCTGACGCCCACCTGATGTACAAGGGCGAAGAACCGCTGGGGATGAGTGTGATCTGGTTGGACATCGCCGGCGTGGTCGGCGTGGTCGGCATCTTTGCCGCGGTTGTCGTACGGAACATCTTCTCCGGACCTTTGATTCCGGTGAACGACCCGCGGCTGCCGGGCTGTTTGCACCACAAAAACTACGTCTAGAGAGGCATCGAACACGAGCGTGGGGAATCAGCATTCCCTGCGAGAAACGAGACGGGTACGCTGATTCGGGGACGTTCCCCGCAAGGACTGAAGATGAGTCACCAACACACGCCGGA
>WUAK01000331.1 GCA_009827205.1 Phycisphaeraceae bacterium
GCGGGTGATGCGAGGAACGCAACAGCGGCAGCAACTTCCTCTGGCTCTCCTAATCGGCCGGCTGGGATCGTCGAAACCGCCTCAGCGCGGATCTCGTCGGGTGTTCTGCCGAGCTTCGTAGCCTTCGCCGCGAAGAGTTCAGAGAGCCTTGCGGTATCGGTGAATCCTGGCAGAACGTTGTTCACGGTGATGTTGTCCGCGGCGAGCTCATTCGCCAGAGTCTTCGCCCAACTCGCAACAGCTCCGCGGATGGTGTTGGAAACGCCCAACCCGGGGATCGGCGCTTTCACGCTCGTCGAGATGATATTGATAACCCGTCCGTACTTCGAAGCTCGAAAGCCCGGGAGTAGTTCCTGCACAAGTGTCTGGTTGTTAATCAGGTGGGCTTTGAACGCATCAAGGTAGTGCTCGTGGCTCGCGTCGATCGCCTTGCCCCCGGGAGGGCCGCCTGTGTTGTCCACCAAGACCTGCCACCGGTAACCGGAGGCAACTGCACCCGAGATTGCAGCAGACACGCTTGCAGGTTCTGAGAAATCCGCGGCGATCCAGTCGTGATTCTGGTCGTGATTCCGAGGCAGGCCTGCACATACCTGCTCTAGGCGTTCGGAGTTGCGTGCAAGAAGCGTGATCTCGGCTCCCAACTCAGCCAGCGCGACAGCAGACGCATGCCCGATGCCCTGAGTTGAGCCGCACACCAGCGCTCGCTTGCCCTCAAGTGATAGATCCATTTCGCTTCTCCACCGCCGTGTACACAGAGCTGATAGTGAGTGCCAACCCGAGAGAATATAGCTGACAATCTGCTTAGGCGACTCGGGGCTCTGGATCGGGAACTGAATGCGGTGAACCAGCCGGGTATGCATGGGTGACGACCAGTCTGAGGGCCTGACTTTCCAGTGACATTGCCCTGGCTCTCATCAAATGCGAGCCCGTCCGATATAGATGCCTATATCCCAGCACTCGATACCTTTCATACAGATATCTCATTCGATCCTTGATGAAAGTTACAGCTGTGGCGATAAGCAGAGAACAGCAGGGAAGATCCCGGCCTCAACGGTTAAGCTGCAAGGATCATGTCATGAGAATCTACCATTACATCTATGTCAGCAAGGCAGCGATTCCAATGTCAGAGGAGGACCTCTCTAACCTGAGCCAGAAGTCTGCTGAAAACAACCTTCAGGCCGGTCTTACAGGCATGCTCATGTACGCCGGAGGCTTCTTTATGCAGGTGCTCGAGGGTGACAAGCACTTTGTTGAGCATGTAGCCGGGATCATTAACAAGGACCCGCGACATACAGATATTGTGCCCATTGCTTCAGGCTATGTGTCGAAACGTCTCTTCCCGAATTGGTCTATGGGCGTCATCAATCTTGACAGCAACTGTCGTCGTAACTTCATGAATGATGCCAAGGTTCTCTCAGAGTTCCTGGAGATGTCAAAGCAGGCATGTGTCTCAAACACGACCGTTGCGGCTCTCAAGTACTTCCGAAGCCGGCTGGACTTCGAATGTAAGAGCCTTGATGACGAGTCCGACGCACCGCTTGCTGCATAAGACTGAATCTCGATCTCACTCGACTCATCCGTAAGGCACGGACCCGGTGAGATTAATGTGCGTGGTCGTGTGACGAGTGGTCGTGACCCTCGTGGTCGTGGCCCTCGTGATCTGCATGCCCGAGTCCGTGCCCGTGTCCCTCGATCAGACCGAGCGCCAAAGCCACCGCGACCCCGATCGCGAGGGCTGCGGTCAGCTGCACTCTGTGGTGCGCGTGGAACTGGACCTCTGGCATCAGATCCGCGAGCGCGACACAGATGAAAGCACCTGCACAGAACGCCATGGCGTAGCCCGTGACCACGGACCCTGACTCTCCAACGCCCATCAAGCCGAGATACGCGAGCCACGCTGCGAGCGGTGCGATGAGCGCGTAAATGAGATTCACGCGCTTACGCTTCGCTTCGTCGTCCCCGATTGTTGCTGAAATCGCCAACGCATCCAGCGGTTTGTGAAGAACAACAACGATGAGCACCAGAAGCCCGGGCAGCGCGTGACCTTCTTCGAAACTAATCGCCGCGGCGAGTGCTGCACCGTCCACGATGCTGTGCAATGACAGCCCCGCAAGCAGCGTCATCCACCTGATGGCACCGCCCTTTGAGGGGCCCGGGTGGAGATGGTGGGCGTGCTCGTGTTCACTGCCTGGCTCCTGATCCTGTTCGCAGGACGTATGAGGCTCGATCCCCGGTTCGACGCTGTGCACGTGCAGGAACCGCATAAGCAGAAACACACCGACGATGCCCAGCAGGACCAGGTAAGCGGCCTTGTCAACCGAGTTGTCAAGGATTATGACCGCGTGAGGTATAAGGTGGAGCACCGCGACACCGAGCATAAGACCGCTCACGAAACTGAGCGCGAGCTGCATCCGCAGATGGGTCAGCTTGATGACCGATGGCAGCATCCCGCCACCGAGAGAGGCGAATATCAAGAGCGGCGTAGCTATGAGTAATACAACCCAGCCTGACAATGCGGATTCCTTTCGACAGGTCTGCTGAGGCTAGCCCGAAGCCGCGTGCCCTGTCAATCTGCGCTGGACCTGCATGCCCAGATGCGCCAGGGCATCGCATTCTTGAAATCATCTGGGGTCAGTGACTTCGTCAGCTCCTTTACCGGGAAACCCGTCTCGCTGAGCGAGTTCTCGTCAACCCCAACAAAGGCGGGGAGAGCCAGGAGCGCCGTCCCGCCAGGGTTCAGCACCTCTGCGCACGAAATCAACAGGTCAGCGAATGCGGGTGTAATCCGAGATGACTCGTCGGAGCCGAGCACGCATAGAACCAGATCAAACCGTTCATCCTCGACTTTGTCGATCGCGTCTACAGGATCACCAACCACAATCTCCGCGTTCGCGATCGTGTTGAACTTCAAATTTCTGCGCAGCCTTGCCTGGGCGAGGTCGTCCGGGACGGTTGCTGTCATGCTCGACGCGACGGCAGCGGCGGTCTCGCATACATGCCCGGGTCTTGCGCAAATATCCAGTACTCGAGCGCCCTTAGCTCGCCTTTCAACCCAACCTCGAAGCTCCCGAAGTGACAGCTCAAGACCAGCTCCCGAGATCTCTGCCGGGCGTGTCTCGTACAGCATCCCGCGCTCGTTCACGACGACAGGATCCGTCGATCGCTGCGAGGAAGCACCCCTGTGAACTCTTTGCACCGCTTCTGGCGCGGTTCCAAGAACCTGCGATGAGACATCAGAGATCTCGCGAA
>WUAK01000332.1 GCA_009827205.1 Phycisphaeraceae bacterium
CGAACTGCTCAGACCGTTGTTGGAGAGCGATCTCACAAACGGCCAGGCCGTGGCGACCTTCGCCAAGTGCTGCAGATCTGCGAACAAACGCGAGCTTGGCCTTGAAGTTTTGGAGCGGGCCGCCGAGGCTACCACGCAGCCTGGAGAGAACAGAGCCGCGATTCTGTACGAATTGGCTGCCGAGTACGAGAAACTCGGTAAATACGACGAATCCTGGCAAGCGGGCAAGGAAGCAAACGAGATGCGGCCCTCCCACCACCGCGTCGAGAACTGGGAACAGTGGATCGATCAACGTATCGAGGCGTTCAGCGCCGAGCGGATGAAGACACTACCGCGTTCGAGACGCGACGGCACCGGCAAGGTCTTCATCGTGGGGATGCCCCGATCCGGCACGACACTCGTTGAGCAGATCATCTCAAGCCACCCACAGGCATTCGGCTACGGCGAGCGTCAGTTCATCCCGTATGCCGCGCGAGAGATGACCGTCATCACGCGACCCGATGAATTGCAGATCGAACGCCTCGATACGTTCAACGCAGCCGGTGTTGACCGTGTGGCAAGACGGGCCTTGTCGGGAATAGAAGAGGCAGGACAACAATCGCCGGTGATCGTTGACAAGCTCATGCAGAACTTCCTGCACCTGGGCGTACTCGAGATGATCCTCCCGGGCGCGAAGGTGATTCACTGCATGCGAGATCCACGCGATACCTGTGTGTCGTGCTTCATGCAGCACTTTCCTGGTCCTGAGAATCAGGCCTATTCGCGGAGCCTCGACACTCTCGCTCATTACTACCAGCAGTACCGCCGGATCATGGCGCACTGGAAGGAAGTGCTCGAAGTTCCGATTCTCGATGTGAAGTACGAGGACATCGTCGCGGACAAGGAAGGCCAGGCTCGACGGATGATCGACTTTGTCGGCCTCGATTGGGATGATGCCTGCCTCGACTCACACAAGAGCAACCGGACCGTGGTCACGCTCAGTGTGGATCAGGTCAGAAGACCGATGTACACGTCCTCAATGGAGCGCTGGAAGAAGTTCGAGAAGCACCTGGGCCCCATAATGAGTCTTTAACGCTGAGTGGTTTGCCCATATTCACATGCGGATCAAACTAATCCTATCAATAGCCAAACATAGTCTCACAGTCAGACATCCCTCGATCAGGTCGTGAAGTTTGTGATTGCGTCGCTGCTCTTGCTGGGGTACGCTGCGGGCATCCGGGATCTTCATGGGCCCCGGTACGAGCAGGAAGACGAGAGACCTCACGCTCGACAAATCGTTTGAATTCCCGGCGCTCGCCGGGGCGATTTTGTTGACGTGGCCTCTCGGACCACATGCACGGCTGTCTGGAAGAGAGCGGTCGTGAACGTTTGGGAGTAGAGACATGACAAAGACTGTTGTTTTCGCTGCCGGCCTCGCCGTCGCGTCGTCCGCTTCGGCCGACCTGACGGGTGCGCCCCACAGCAACCTGCTGGACCCCAGCATGTACACCATGACCGCTCGCGACATCAATGGCCCAGCGCTCGGTGAAATCCCCGCTGACCAGTACTCGAACATGGACCCAGGCCCCAACGGCTACGTCGCGTTCCCCGCTGCTGGTGGCCCGATCGGTGCTGACGACTACAACTCGGTCGCAGGCAACGATATCGACCTCGCTGAGTTCGGCTTTGTTGGTGGTGTTGACACCTCCGGCGGCGTCGCGTTCTTCGAGTTCTACGACGCTTCGAGCAACTTCGTTGACTCGTTCGGCGTTGCTTTCGGCGGCGCAGGTAACTTCATCTACACCATCACCATCAACTCCTTCCCGGGCGGCGTGATCGTCCCCGAGAACGGCATCGTTCAGATGGTTGTCGATGACGCTGGCGCATTTGGCCCCGCGACCCTCGGCCAGTTCTTCCTTGGCGACGCAGGCCCCACCATCGGCTCTGAGGACGTCAACGTCCTCGGCGGCGGCGGTGGCCAGTTCAGCCACAACTTCCGCATCAACGGCGAGCCCATCCCCGCACCCGCGAGCATGGCTCTCCTGGGCCTCGGCGGTCTCGCCGCTGCCCGCCGCCGCCGCTAATAACGGCTCGGCATCGCTGCACCTGCAGCAACGTGTACTTTCGGCAGCCCCGTCGTTCATCGGCGGGGCTGTTTCTTTGACACTCAAGTGCACAATCGAACGGTACGCTACAAAATGAAACCACCCCCGCACGGAGAGGGCCGCACGAGGGTGGTTTACGAAGAGGCTTAAATATGGGCGAGGATCAGCGTCTGCGACGAGCCGCTGCCAAGCCGGCCATCGCCAGCAGGCTTGCGCCAGCCGGGGACGGGATACGGGTGAACTGAACGGTGATCACGTCTGTCGGGGCGATCGCGTTGCCGTCGTTGCGTGCATCGAAGAGGCGGAAGCTCACGCTGTACTCGAACACGTTCTCATCGAAGCTGGGATCCTCGGAGTCGACGGCCCAGAAGGGGTGATCATCGAACCCGCTGATCACGGTGCCGCCGCCGTCGCGCTGGACGTCGCCCAGGATGAAGGTGTCACTCGGGTTCAGAGCGGCGTCGAAGAACGGGTCGTAGACGCGGAACGCCGGGTCGATCGAGACGAGCTCGAAGCCGACGACGGTGCCGTCCGGAACGACGAACAGGCCTTCATCGGGCTCGTCTTCTTCGAAGTTGGCGAAGCCGGGCTCATCGCTGAACCAGCCGGTGAAGTCGCCGTTCGCACCACCGTCGGTGATGAAGTTGGCGATGGGCTCGACCGAGTCGAAGTTGAACTCGACCTGGAGCTGACCCTGACCGTCCCATGCGACGCCAAAGTCGGTCTCGAAGTCTGCCGACGCCGTGCCGGCAAGCAGTGCGACCGCGGCCGCTGCTGATATTGTCTTCTGTCTCATATCTCTCTCCTAACACATGAGGTGATACATCTGCTCGCAGTGCTGCGACTCAGCAGCCTGCGTTGTAATTCGCAATCCATGCGGTGAAATCTGTGGGCGTGATCTGCCCATCCCCGTTCTGATCAGCACTCGGATCGTTCGTGTTGAACGCAGCGATCCAGGCTGTGAAGTCTGTTGGTGAGAGCTGGCCGTCGCCGTTGACATCCGCGACGCACACAAACCCGCCGCAGCCGAACTCGGTGTTGGCGAACGCGAGCGCGTCCTCAAGCGTTTGTTGGTCGGCGCCCTCTGAAATCACCAGCCAGATTGGTTCACTCGTGCCGAGATCGGAAGAGCGG
>WUAK01000333.1 GCA_009827205.1 Phycisphaeraceae bacterium
CTGCGTCCGCGGAAGCACCCGACGCACTTCACGCTGGATGAGGCGGTTTCGGTCGCGGGACGGATCGGTGCCCAGCGGACGTACTTCGTCCACATGAGCCACGAGTTGGGTCACGAGACGACCAACCGGGATCTACCCGAGTCGGTCAGCCTCGCTCACGACGGCCTTCGCCTGGGCTGAAACTGGACTGAATCTGGGCGATCCGACCAAACAAAGCCCGGTTCATCATGACAATCTGGCGCGAGTGTTTTGGCTGTCGGGGGATCTCCCCAGAATTCGGATGTGTTCTCGGAACCAGCACGCACGGATCCGCTTGCGATTGCCGACGTTTGTGGCCTGCTGGTGATTGACGCCGGCACAAGGCGAGCCCGGGAGGACAGCACGATGAGCCCACGCAAGAGCGACCAATCGCAACCCAAGCCCGCCGCGGGCCTGAGCTTCGCCTTCCCGATGAGGCTGCCCGAGAACGGGACCGGCGCCGGGGGCTCGTCAAAGGTGCCCGGCAAGAGCTGGGACCGGGCCAAGGCCTCGACCCGCCAGAACCTGCCCAGGCGCTGAGCCAAGGACCGGATCGGGCCTGACTTTCCGGATTCGGGGCCTATGATCGCGTCCTATGGGCAAAACACGCGAAATCAAGAAGCGCATCAAGGCTGTCGGCAACATCAAGCGGATCACCCGCACGATGCAGATGATCGCCACGAGCAAGTTCGCCAGGGCTCAGCAGCGCGCCACCGCGACCAAGCCCTACACCGAGGGTGTATTCAACCTCGTCAGCGAGCTCGCCCAAACCGCGGGCAACCTCGACCACCCGCTCATCAACGGCCCCGACAGCGGCTTCAAAAACGACGCCAAAGAACTCACGCTGCTCATCACTTCAGACCGCGGTCTCTGCGGCCCCTACAACGGCAACATCCTCCGCACCGCGACAAACCTCTTCAAGAAGAACCCTGACACCCGCGCCGGCGACATCGAACTTGTCGGCAAGAAGGGTGAGGCCTTCCTGAAGTTCAACGGCATCCCGGTCTCACAGTCGCACAGCCTCGGGGACTCCCCGACGTTTGCGCAGATCGAGGAACTCGCCGAGTCATACATGAACAGGTTCATCGCGGGCGAGATCACAGCCGTCCGCGTGATCTACATGCGGTTCATCTCCGCCGGCAAGCAGACGCCAGAGGTTCTCAACCTCCTGCCGCTGAAGCCCCCGTCAGCCGGCGGCGATGAATCCAAGTCAACGGGCACGACGCTCCAGTACGAGTTCAGCCCGAATGCTGCGGATCTGCTCGCCGAGCTGCTTCCCAGCACCGTCAAGGCGTCGCTCTTCCAGGCGTTCAACGACGCGATCGTTTCCGAGCACGTCGCCCGCATGGTGGCGATGAAGGCCGCGACGGACAACGCCGGCTCGATGGGCAAGGGCCTGACCCGTGTCTACAACCGCGCCCGCCAGGCTCAGATCACCACGGAGCTGACCGAGATCATCTCGGGTGCCGCGGCTCTGGATTGAGCAATTTCTACAAATCGAGATTTAATCAAATGGGACGGCGAGTAGCCGTCCCTTTCTTTGCGCCAACTTTCAGCAGATACACTGCCTCACGCACCATATATGCCAAGCTGTCATACTCAATGAAAGGCACCAATTGCTCTTTCCGAAACCGACAAGCTGTGCGCCGAACATCTTAGGACGGCTTAGGCTCACATCTATCCTTATCAGTTTCACGCCCTATGTAGTTAGTGTTTCTCTCTCACTAGTTCTATTGTCTCGTTTGTTTCAGGGAGGCACACCTCTTTGGAGGTGGATTATGATTGTCGTCCTTGCACTACTAGCAACCGCTTTACTCAGTTTTATTTGGCTCAAACACTGGAGAGCTTCATGGCATACGTACATCAAGAAGAGACATGGTCTCATGTGCACGAATTGTGCGTATGACATGACCGGAGTCGATTCAGACACATGCCCAGAGTGCGGTGAATCTTTTGATGCCTCAGAAGCGAAGCAGAGATGGTCTGAGTACTTACAGATCTATCCTCACTTTAAGTGAGTACAGAACTCAAAACAAGAATCGCCCCGCCGATCTGGACCGGCGGGGCGTTCTCGTTTACTTGATCAACTACTCGACTGGCTCAGCCGCCTTCTTCTGCTGTCTCCGGCGCCACCGAGATCGTCATGATATTCTCAGGCGTGTAGTACCTGGCGAACGCGGCTCTGACCTCGTCGGCGGTGAACTCTGAGTAGTCCTTCTCGATCGCTGCGACGTCGTCGAGACTCGTGCCCCGATAGGTCATATTGCTGAGCTGACCGGTCCAGAAGCCGGGCTCTTTGAGCTGTTCGTCGAGCGTGTTGAAGATCTGGCCGCGCGCGGTTTCGACTTCTTCGCCCGAGGGGCCGTGCTCTGCGAACTCGGCGAACATGCTCTGGATCTCGCTTGCCAGCTTGCCCTCGTTGCCGGGCATGCACGGGCCGGCGGCGAAGATCAGGCCCATGCCCGGGTACGCGGTCGAGGGCTGGCTGATCGCGCTGATCGAGTACACCAGCTGCTGCTCCTCGCGGATGCGCTTGACCATGCGCGTCGAGAGGATCTGCGTTGCCATGTTGATGAGACGGGTGTCTCGGACATTCGAACGGTCAGGCCCGAACGAGCCGGCGACGGTGATCGCCATCTGCGTCTGTGTCTGCATGGTCTCGGCGATCTCGATCGGACCCTCTGGGTGCGCGATGTCGCGGAGGCCGTCGAGCGTGTCCTCGCTGATGCGCTCGCGCGCGGGGAGCGAGCCGATGTATCTGGCCACGAGGTCGAACGCCTCTTCCTTCGTGATGTCGCCCACGACCGAGACCTCGATCGGCGCGGTCTGCACGAGGTAATCGAGCCAGTCCTGCGCCTCGGCAATCGTGATCGACTCGACTCGCTCCTTTGTCAGAGGGAGGAGCCTGACCTCACCCTCGGGCGAGATCGCCGTCGGGAGCAGCTCCTGGAGTCGGCCCATGGGCAGCGTCTTACGCTGCTCGATGCCCTGAAGCTGGCCGTCGCGCCAGCGGTCGACCGCGGACTGCTCGATCATGGGCTCGGTGAGCATGAGGTGTGCCAGCTGCATCGCGCTCTCCATGTCGTCGGGGTTGCCCGAGACGCTCATCGAGATCGTGTCTGGTCCGGCACCGCCGCCGCCAGATCGGG
>WUAK01000334.1 GCA_009827205.1 Phycisphaeraceae bacterium
GTGAGATCGCGGAGGCGATCGTTCGTGCTGTAGAGAGCGACGGCGGCGTTATGACATATGAGGACCTTGATTCGTATGAGGTCGTGCAGAGTGAACCGATCGTGTTTGGGTATCGAGGCATGCGCGTGCTGACGATGCCCCCGCCCTCGTCGGGTGGTGTCGCACTCGGGCAGATCTGCGGTATATATGAGAGACTGATCGAGGCGAACCGGAAGAAGGCGTACGAACCGGGGCAGCTTGCGCACTACTACGCGGAGGCATCGGCTCATGCTTTTGCGGACCGGGCTGAGTATCTGGCGGATTCAGCGTTTGTGGATGTGCCAGTGGACTGGTTGTTATCAAGTGAGCGGCTGGATGAGCTTGCGGGTTCTGTGGATTTGAACATGACCGGGAGCGCCGAGGAGTATGGGTCGCATGAGCCGATGGCCGACGACCACGGGACGAGTCATTTCTCGATCATCGATGCTGAGGGCGGCGCGGTCGCGTGCACGGAGACGATCAACACGTCGTTCGGTTCGATGCTCGCTGTGCCAGAGTTCGGTTTCGTGCTGAACAACGAGATGGACGACTTCACGACGGTTCCTGGCGAGGCGAACACGTACGGGCTGATCCAGTCGGACAAGAACCTGCCCGCGCCGGGGAAGAGGCCTTTGTCGAGCATGACGCCGACGATCGTGATGATCGGTGATGTGCCGAAGCTCGTAACCGGGGCGTCAGGGGGTCCACGGATCATCTCTGCTGTGGCGCAGACGATACTTGAGCCCGGTCCGCTCGGCGGCGGGTCTTCGTTGTCGAATCGCAGGCTTCATCACCAGTGGATGCCGTTCGTGTTGCAATATGAAGAGGGCGTGTCGAGTGCTGTACTTGAGGATTTGCGTGAGCGGGGTCATGAATTGAGGGTGCGTCCGGGCGTAGGTGTTGCGCAGACGGTGTGGAACGCGGTTGGTTATGGCAAGCAAGGTCTCGATGCGCAAAGCGATCCACGCAAGGGCGGCGAGCCCGCGGGCAGATAGGTTACTTGGATTGCTCGAGGATCTGCATTGCCATGCGCTTGGCGAGCCTCGCTGGTGCGCCAACGTCCGAACCGCTGCCCGTGACCTGGCTGACAACACGCGCTGAGACGATGGCGCCTTCGATCAGGATAATTAGTTGCTCGGCTACATCTGCCGGGTCTTTCACGGTTGTGGTTTCGCAGAGTTCGGTGATGTATCGCAGCAGGTCCTGCTTGTGTTCCGCGGCGAGCCGTCTTGGCGCCGAACCCGCGTCACTGAACTCTGCTGCGGAGTTGATGAACATGCAGCCGCAGAAATCGTTGCTGGTGAACCAGTCCTCGTGAAAGTCGAAGACTGCGACGATCCTGTCGATAGGCTGCTTCCCCTTTGACTCGACGAACTTCATGAGCTTGTTGCGGAAGATCTCGTCGCGTCTTCTCATGGCAGCGATGATGAGCTCGTCTTTCGACTTGAAGTGGTTGTAGAGCGTCATCCGGCTCACGCCGCTCTCGCTGAGGATGTCATCGAGGCTGGAGGCGTGGAAGCCGCGGCTGTAGAAAACCTTCATCGCGGCGTCAACGAGTTCTTCACGTCTACTAGGGGGCATTAGCGGCTCCTGAGGGCATCCCCCTCATCAATACTGATTAGTATATCAAATACGCCCGTTATTCCACGAAAGGGGCCATTCTTTTCGGCTCTCAGCACTCGTTATCAGGCTTTAGTGTGCCATAAAGATGATTCAACGTTTCTTTTTGCCAAATTCTCTCTGAGGGCTTGAAATATACTGACTAGTCAGTATAGTTAGGTGTATCAGGACGCCGGCCGCGGTTGGATGACCGCTTCGAGACCCGGCGTGGCAGAACAAACGGAGGCGCTTGGGCGCCTGGCACATCACGGCGAAGTTCCGAACCGGTGAGCGTCTCATTCGGGTGGATATCGCTTTGGCTGGATCGAAAACGAAGGAGCGGAAGCATGCGACGGACAGTGAGACAGAGCGGGCTGCTGGCGGCAATCGTGTTGGTCGCGGGTGCTGCGGCAACTGTGAACGCGGAGATGGGCGGCTCCGACGGCGATTCGGGCGCAGGCATGGTTGGGCCGGAGATAACTGAACGCGAGCTGGTGTACACGCGGTCGATGGAGATCGATGGTGTGCAGATCGCGTACCGCGAGGCGGGCGTTGAGAATCAAGACCCTGGAGAGCCGGTGATCGTGCTTCTGCACGGGTTCCCGACGAGCTCTCACATGTTCCGAGACTTCATCCCAGAGCTGGCGGACGAGTACCGCGTAATCGCACCGGATTACCCGGGGTATGGACTCTCGGACGCGCCGGACGCTGAGGAGTTCGAGTACACGTTTGACAACATCGCGGGCATCGTAGAAGAGTTGCTCGAGCGCGAGGGCGCAGAGCGATGGGTGTTGTACCTGCAGGATTATGGCGCACCGGTCGGTTTCAGGCTTGCTCTGGAACATCCTGAGCGCGTCGCGGGGCTCATCATCCAGAATGGGAACGCGTACGAGGAGGGGCTGCCCGATTCGTTCTGGGGGCCTTGGCGTGAGTTCTGGCAGAACCCAGAGGACGAAGCATCGATTCAGTACCTCGCGAGCTTGCTGACGCTCGATTCGACAAAGTGGCAGTTCCTGCACGGGACTCGTGAGCCCGAGTCGATCAGTCCTGACAACTGGCTGGTTGTGCAACCACTGCTCGAAAGGCCGGGCAACGCTCATGTTCAGCTGGAGCTTGCGTTCGACTACGGCAGCAACCCTCCCAGGTACCCGGCTTGGCAGGCATATCTGCGCGAGCACCAGCCGCCCACGATCATCACGTGGGGCAAGAACGATGAGATCTTCCCGGCTTCTGGCGCACTGCCTTACCTGCGCGACCTGCCTGACGCGGAGCTTCACCTGCTGGACACGGGTCACTTTGCGCTGGAGGAAGACGGCGAGCTGATTGCCTCGCTGGTCAAGCGCTGGCTGGCGCGAGAGGTCGTCCCCGTATCGCAGAACGACACAGCGGAATCGGAATCCTCGCACACCCGCTGAGGTGTGCCGCACGAGTTGCACACGCTTATTGACACTTTGAAGGAGAAACACGAAATGACACGCTTGAACCTCATTGAGAACACAACGGACACGAAGACGAAGGAACTGCTCGATCTGACGAAGTCGAAGCTTGGGCTTGTGCCGAACATGACACGGGCG
>WUAK01000335.1 GCA_009827205.1 Phycisphaeraceae bacterium
TCTGGCCGGGGGGGGTTCGACACGACCTGCATCCAGGTCCTGAGCCCGGGCGAGCTCGACCCGGCTGAGGAACAAGACAGGGTCGCGGGCGATCTGCACTTGACCGACAACGAGACCGGTCAGGGAGCGGAAATCACGGTGTCTTTGGAACTCATCGAATCCTACAAGCGCGCAGCCCAGTCGTACTGCGATGAGCTTGCGCACTACTGCAGATCGAGGCAGATGAACCACTCACTCGTGAGCACATCAAGACCGATCGACGAGTTGATGCTCGGGGCTTTTCGCCGCATCGGACTGCTCGCGTCCGGATGATCTACATCATCGTCGCGGAGGCCTTGGGCTTCTCACCCGTCAGCTCTTCGTACATGAGATCGTCGATGCCGAGGTACTCACGCATGTGCGCGTCGTAGACGTCCGAGTCCTTGTCCTGCGAGAGGTCGAGCCTGAGTTCGTTGATGACCTTCGTGCCCTGACCGATCCAGGCATCGAACGTCTCCTTGCAGATGTTCTGGTGGATCCACTCGCCGATCGCGCCCTTAAAGGGAGGGCCGGCCATCTGGTTGCCGGGTTGACCGGTCTTCCGGCAGATAAACGAGCCGTCTGGCGCAGGGCCCGCTTTCTGTTCTTCGACCTCGGGGACAGGAAGGCTGAGCTGCTCAAGCATGTCGCCCATGGCGCGCTTGGGCATCAGGTCGCCACGCTTGGCGGCCTCGGTGTAGCCCTCTGTCAGGACTTCCCCTGCGCGCTCGGGCTGATCGGTCGCGATCAACGCGGCGCCGGCAAGCTGGTACGCCTTGCTCATGCTCGGGTTGAGCTCGATGCACCTGAGATAGCTCTCGGCGGCATCGGCGAACCGTCCCGCCTGCTGATACGCACCGCCCAGCGAGAAGTGGGCCATGTCGTTGGTCGGGTCGTCGGTTGCCATCTTCTCGAACTGTGCGATCCTGGTCTCGATATCCATGTGAATGCCTCCGCTCAGGGACGATAGGAGTCATCCGCGGATCCTGCCTCATCGCAGGCTGCTAGTCTTAGCAAGTGGCACACCAACCGGATCCAAGGCTCTCAATCGACCTCGCCGGGCTGAAGCTCAAGAGCCCGGTCATCCTCGCGGCCGGTACAGCTGGGTTCTCTGATGAGCTTGCCGACGTCATGGATCTCGCGCACATAGGCGCTGTGGTCAGTAAGTCGATCACCCGCGAGCCCCGTGAGGGCAACAAGACGTGGCGCATCCTGCCCGCAAAGTCGGGCATGCTCAACGCGATCGGGTTAGCCAACCCAGGCATCGAGCGGTTCATGATTGATATCGCTCCTCGTCTCTCGGCAACACCGACAACCGTGATCGGCTCGATCGCAGGCTCGTCGATCGAGGACTACGCCGAGGTGGCACGCCAGATGGACACGGTCGATGCGCTCCCAGCGGTGGAGCTCAATGTCAGCTGCCCGAACGTGCACGGCGGGACCGAGTTCGGAGTGGATCCCATCGCCCTAACAGAACTTGTCAGTGCTGCTAGAGCCGAATTGAATTCGACGAAGCTGTTCGTGAAGCTAAGCCCGATTGCTGTCGGCCAGCCGAGCATTGTCGAAGTGGCGCAGGCCGCGATCGAAGCGGGTGCTGATGCATTGACAATCGCCAACACGGTGCCGGCGATGGGCATCGATGTACGGACTCGCAGGCCCGTGCTCTCGAACGTGACGGGCGGGCTGTCCGGGGTCGCGGTGCACCCGATCGCGGTTCGGCTCGTGCACACGGTCTACCAGGGGGTTGCGAAGGAGGCGGTGGTCCCGATCATCGGTGTCGGCGGCGTCACCGACTGGGACGACGCCGCGGAGCTCATCCTCGCGGGAGCCAGCGCGTTCCAGATCGGATCTGCGCTCTTTGCGGATCCGAAGATCCCGGCCCGAATCAACAAGCATCTTTCACGCTGGCTGAACACTCACCGCGTGGAATCGACCAAAGATCTTATTGGGCAGATTATCTTGCCGGATTGAATGTGTGTTTGAGGAGTGAGTGATGGTGTTGATGACAGCGGTAGTTGCCGCGATGATCGCCGAACCGCGCGACCTGTCGCCCGAGCTCGAGAAGATCCGCCGGAATTACGACGTTGCCTCGATGGTGTGCGCGATGTACCGCGATGGCGAGCTCATCGGCGCCGGAGCATCGGGTTGGTATAGCTACGAGGAGACGACACCCGTCACGGTCGACAGCCGATACCACATCGGATCGTGCACGAAAGCGATGACCTCGGTGCTCATCGGGACGCTCGTTGAGGAAGGCAAGATCAACTGGGATACACCGGTTGATGAGGCGCTTGTGGCGCTGGGGGACGAGTTTGATCCGCACTGGTCGACCGTCACCGTGAGCGATCTGCTTTCGCACAGATCAGGGATCGACGAGGACCAGATCCAGGAGCTGTACTTCATGCCCTGGGCGCTCACGACGCAGGTGCCCGCACTCTCACCGCGCCAGCAGCGTCGCGAGATCGCTCGTGCGGTGCTTGAACGCCCCGCGCAGCTGCCGGGCAAAGAAGGTGAGCCACCGTACGAGTACTCGAATTTCGGTTACATCCTCGCCGGTGTGATTCTCGAGGTGCACACCGACACATCCTGGGAAGAACTTATGCAAGAGCGGATCTTCGAGCCGCTCGGCATGGAAACCGCAGGCTTTGGCCCTCCTGGTGAGTTGGATGAGATGACCGAGCCCGTCGGGCACATGGGCGGTGAAGAGTGGAAGCCGATGCTAATCGAAGAGGGCTCACCCCTGCCCGACAACCCGACTTCCTACGGCCCCGCGGGTCGTGTCCATGCATCCGTGATCGACTGGGGCAAGTTTGTTGACGACTTCGAGCAGGGCCTCGACGGCGAGGGCAAGCTGCTCAAACTCGAGACCTATCAGGCGATCGCTGAAGATGCTGACGGCGACGGGTATGCGCTGGGTTGGGGCGTCTCCCAGAGAGAATGGGCCAACGGTGTCACGCTGAGCCACGCCGGGAGTAACCGGTTCTGGTATAGCGTCACGTGGACTGCGCCCAACCTGGATCTCGTGATGGTCTGCGCGACAAACGTGCCGCCAAACCCGGGTCAGCCCGCGACCGACGAGGCGATCGGGATGATGGGGGGGGTTTTCAACCAATCCGATGCCGAATCGGGCTCTGAAGACTGAGAAATCTTCGAATTCCACCCCAGGA
>WUAK01000336.1 GCA_009827205.1 Phycisphaeraceae bacterium
GATCCTGGTTGATGGGTCAGACGGAGGCGAGGGCCTCGCATTCGACTGGTCACTGCTCACCGAGGCAGCCATGGGCATCGCAACACCCATCATCCTCGCCGGTGGGCTCGATCCGTCGAACGTCGGCGAAGCCATCGAGAAGGTTCGACCCTTCGCGGTCGATGTCTCGAGCGGCGTCGAGTCTGAACGAGGCGTGAAGGACCTGGGCAAGATCAGAGCGTTCTGTCAGGCGGTTCACGCGGCGGACTCAAAGCTGCTCTAGCGATGCGATGACCGTGTCTGCCGTTTCGTCGATCGACAGATCGTCGGCATCGATGACGACATCTGCGATCGATCGGTAGAGGTCGTCGCGCTCATCGAATACTTTCTGAATCTCCGTGACCGGATCGTCACCGGTCAGGCTGGGTCTGTCAGCGGTCGATTCCATGCGCTTTGCGAGAGTCGCAGGTGTCGCGCGCAGATAGACCAGCCTGATCATCCCGTGGAGTTCCGCGGACTGGAGCAGCGCGAGCGATTTCTCGTACGTCGGGACACCGCCCCCGAGTGAGAGCACCATCCGGCGCTCCGGCAGGTGGTGCAGGCTCCAGAGCCAGATCTGAAGCTGCTCGTACTCGCGGAACCGAAACCCGTCCCAGCCCTCTTCCGCAACGATCTGCGAGATCGTGCTCTGCTCGGCATCACCGAGCACGGCTTCGTCAAGATCCTGAAACGCAAACCGGGGGAGCTTCTCGGTCAGGCGCAGACCGACGGTGCTCTTTCCGGAGCCGCGAAGGCCCATGAGCACAATCGATCGGAGACCTTCCAATTGAGATCAGTCGGTTTTGACGCGGGAAAGGTACGAGCCGTCCTCGGTGCTCACGCGAACGGTCTCGCCCGTCACGATGAATGGAGGAACCTTTGTCTTGAGACCGGTCTCGAGCGTGGCTTCCTTGAGCTGGTTGGTCACGGTTGCGCCCTTGATGCCCGGGGGCGTGTCCGTGATCTCGAGATCGACCGCCGATGGGAGCTCAAGCGAGACAGGCTTCTCTTCGTGGAACAGGATCGTGCAGTTGGCGTTGGGCCTGACATAGAGCAGCGAATCTCCGAGGACGTTCTCGGGGATGATGTGCTGCTCGAAGTCAGACGTGTCCATAAAGGTCGCGCCGGAGCCGTCGGAGTAGAGGTATTCCATCTCTCGGCGGTCAAGCGTCGCGCCGTCAATGCTGGCGTCAGAGTTGAACCGGCGCTCGGCGATGCCCGAGCCGTCCACACCCCTGAGCTTGGCTTGCACGTACGCGGGCCCCTTGCCGGGCTTGACGTGCTCGGTCTTCACACACACGTAGAGCTTGCCTTCCATGTTGACAGCCATGCCCGGTCTGAGTTCGTTGGCCCGCATCTTCGCTCCTGCCTGATCACTAAGGGGTATCTGGGTATTCGCCGGCCTCCCCGGCGCCACGCATGGTAGGCTTGGACAGGACGCGTGTTACGCAATCTGACCCTTCGCCGGAGGCTAATAGCCATGCACCTGACCCGCCGGAACTTCGTGCTCTCGACCTCTGCTCTGGCACTCGGGGCCTGCTTCTGCCCTGTTGCCCTTGGCAAGCCGCGCAGACTCGACGAGATCCTCGACTGGAACCCGCTGACCGAGCACACCAAGGCCGTGATCAACATCGCGCTGGGCGGCAACACGATGATCATCGCAAACGGGGGCGAGTCGCTCATGATCGACGCCAAGTTCCCGTACCTGGGCCCGGTGCTGTACGAGGACGCCGCTTCAGCAGGAGGCTCGGTCTCGCTCGTCAACACGCACCACCACGGCGACCACACCGGGGGCAACAACGCCTTTGTCGGCAAGGGCAAGACCTTCGCGCACGAGAATGCTATTGAGAAAATCCGGAATCAGATCGGCAACTACCGCTCTGGCGCCGAGGCCTCGGTCGGGCAGGCGGTGCAGAATCTGAAGAACAATCCCCGCGTGCTCGAGCTTTCGCAGCAGGTCGCCGAGAACGCGGGCCAGCTCAGCGCCGACGACTTTGTTCCAGAGAGCACGCTCGATCAAGGCGACACGATCCCCGTCGGTGATCTCATCGTCGACATCCATCACTTCGGTGCCGGGCATACCGACAACGATCTGGTTATCCATCTCAAGAACGAGAACATCCTCCACACTGGCGACCTTGTGTTCAACGGCACCCATCCGTTCTACGACCCCTCCGCGGGGGTGACCGCAAAGGGCTGGATCAACTCGCTCAACAAGATGCTTGAGCTCTGCGACGATGACACGATCGTTGTCCCTGGACACGGCCCTGTCAGCGGCAAGGACATCATCGAGAACATGCGCAGCTACCACGAGCAGCTGATCGACAATGTCCAGGCCGAGATCGACAAGGGCACGAGTAAAGAAGACACCCAGCAGATGAGCTGGCCCTTCATGGACGGCTTGCAGTTCGAGCAGATCAAGGGCCGCGCGGTCGGAGCGGTGTACGACGAGCTCAGTGCTGAATAAACGCTGCTAGCGCACGTAATCAACGACAAAGTTGTTGCAGTACTCGCCGTGCCCGTAGTTCTGGTGAATATCAGCGTTGAATTCGCTGGCCGGGTAGAGTTTGCCGCCGCAGAAAAAACGGATGCGGAAGCCCATGGGCTCGAAGATTTTGAGCAGGCCTTCGACGCCTCCGAAATCGCCCTGGGCGTGTCTGTTCTCGCACTCGACGAGTATGGTGGGGCGGTGCGCCTTGAGCACATCGCGGCTGACGTTGAAGACCTCGCCCTCGTGCCCCTCGACATCGCACTTGATGAAATCGATCCGGTTGAGTCTCTGCTCGATCATGAGGTCAGAGAGTGTGACCGTGGGGACCTCGACCGTGTCGCCCACATTGCCGTCGGAGAACCCAGCGATCGAAGCGCCGTGCGACGAGCCGTCCGGGCGCAGGCTGAGCGTGCCCTTGCCCGTGTGTTCGCTGATCGCGGCCCACTTCACGCTCACGTTCTTCCTTGAAGCCATAAGCGACTCGAGTTTGTCGGCAAGGTTCTTCTGGGGCTCGACGGCGACGACCTTGCCCTTGGCGCCTGCAGCTTTGGATAGCCAGTACGTGTACGCCCCCTTGTGCGCCCCGAGGTCGATCACCCGGTCTCCCGGTTTGACCGTGTCGAGCA
>WUAK01000337.1 GCA_009827205.1 Phycisphaeraceae bacterium
TGAGCTTCGGTATCCGCGGTACCCGTCATACCCGCGAGTCGTTTGTACATCTTGAAGAAGTTCTGGATCGTGATCGTCGCGACCGTCTGCGTCTCCTGCTTGATCGGCACCTTTTCCTTGCACTCAATTGCCTGATGCAGACCGTCGGACCACTGACGCCCGATCATCGGCCGTCCTGTAAACGTGTCCACGATCACGATCGTCGGATCCGAACGCCCCGTCTGCTGATCGGGCACGTTCATGATCACATAGTCCTTGTCCTTCTGGTACACCGCATGAGCACGCAGCGACTGCTCCAGAAGGTGAGGTATATCCGTGTTCTCACCCACGTAAAACGACCCGACACCAGCCGTCTTCTGCGCCAAGGCGATACCGTCGTGCGTGAGATGGACCTGCTTCCGGTCCATCTGAATCTCGTAGTACTGCGTGTGCCGATCTCGCTGGCTCTCAAGGCCAGGCAGATCTTTCTTCACCGCATCGAGTTCTTTCTGCAACTCGGGCACACGTGACTTGTCTTTCGCCTGTCGGATATCGCCCTCAAGACCCTTGATCTTCTCGAGACAAGCCTGAACCTGATCCTCCTGATCCTGCCATGGCTTCTGCTGAGCAACGAGATCGATCGCCAGACGATCCGCAAGGTCATACCGAGGCTGCGCGTCGTGCGCCGAGCCTGAGATGATCAGAGGCGTCCGGGCCTCATCAATCAGCACACTGTCAACCTCGTCAACGATCGCAAAGTCGCGACGTCGTTGCACCTGCTGGTTCACGTTCCGCTTCATGTTGTCGCGCAGGTAATCGAAGCCAAACTCGCTCGTCGTGCCGTACACCGCGTCGCACATGTACATCACGCGCTTCACAGGCTCTGGCTGCATGTGCTGCGGATGGATCGCCCCAACGGTCATGCCGCAGCCGTAGAAGAACGGGAACGTCCAGTCCCGGTCTCGCTGCACCAGGTAATCGTTCACCGTGACGACGTGAACCTTCTCACCCTTCACACTCGCCCAGTACGCAGCGAGCGGTGCGACGATCGTCTTGCCCTCACCCGTCTTCATCTCGGCGATCTTGCCTTGGCTCAGCACCATCGCGCCGATCAGCTGCACATCAAACGGCCTCGCGCGGAACGGAGGCCTCGACTCCGGGATCAGCTCCCGGACCGCGTCGTAGTACCCAATGGGCAGCTCGACTGTCCGCCACGCAGGAACAGGCTCCGTGCACCCCTGAAACTCATCCGTCGGCGCCGAAGGCTCGCTCTCCGCAACCTCAGCGATCGCCTTGTCGTACCACCGGCGAGCTTCGGACCCGAGCGTCTCAGGATCAAACCCCGACTCCGGGTTCAGCGTGTTGCGGATTCCAACGTGACGATCCATAACCTCGCGGGCAACCGCGATGGCCTCGATCATCACCGAATCTTCGCTCTCACCACTTGCGAGCCGATCGCTCAGCTCACCCTTCTTGCCACGAAGCTGCTCATCCGTCAGACGCCGGATCTCAGACTCCAACGCGTTGATCTTGTCGACGCGGGTCGTGTATCGCTTGACGAACCGCTCGTTCCGCGAACCGATCAGCTTGTTCAGGATCGGACCGACAACAGGAATGCCCTGGTCTGCGCTAGCCATGTGTATGTCTCATTCATTGCCCGTGATAACCGGGCCAGTGTGTGGTTCTAAGTGCGTCGGCTGGCAATCCCGAAGATCGCCCGCCACTTGCAACGGCATTGCCGATGCGATTCTGTTGAAGAATTCAATCAGCTCAGAACCGAAGCCGGGGGCGGCAGATCCGCGAGCCCGCAGCGAACCAACTCACGCAAAGGCGTATCGAAAGCAACACCAGTCGGCACGGGTACGAAAGCAACACCACTACCGGCATCGCTCGGTTTGTCGTCCCCAAACTCGAGATGCGATTCGGTCCCGGGAACACGGTCCTGCATGACCGTCATCGCCAGCCCGACACCCGCCGTGCCCAATGCCCGCGCCGAGGACACCCCGCCGCTGGCCAGCACCATCACCGCGACAGCAAGCAACAGCGTCGGAGCGATCCCATTCGAGATCGACCGGCCCGTCTGACGAGATGTCTGGCTTTCGTTGCCCATTTGCACCCGAATCATCGACACACCAAGCCCCCGGAGCAAGCTCAGCAGCCCCGCACACTCCTTTATTGACACAAGCATTTCACGATTTCCGCCCCTCCCGCCCGATATGCCACCCGTCAGAGAGAATCGCAGACGGAAACCAATACCAAACGGAATCCAATCAAATGATCGTAGCCAGACAGTCGCTCCCCGATACCCGAGAGTCGATCACCCACAAGTTCTCTGTGGGCGGCCACGAGGGCTACCTCACCATCGGCCTCTACAGTGACGGCACCCCAGGCGAGATCTTCATCAAGATCTCCAAGGAAGGCTCAGCACTCAGCGGCATGTGTCAGGCGTTCTGCAGGGCATTCAGCCTCGCTATCCAGCACGGCCTCACCATCAAAGAGTCCGTCGCACGCTTCAAAGGCATGCGGTTCGAGCCCCACGGCCACACAAGCAACAATGACATCCCCACAGCAGACTCAATCGTCGACTACGTCGCCAAGTACCTCGAGATGCACTTCGCCCATATCCAGAAGGCCGCCGACGACAACCCGCTCCGACGTGCCTGACTCACCGCAACATCAAACCACTCTGTAAGGCGGCTCCTCGCCCTTGAGGATCGCAGAGGCATTCTGCTCGCACATCCGTGACATCTCCTCGCGCCAGCGCCGTTCCGCGCTCCCGATATGAGGAGTCATCACCACGTTGTCGAGCCCAACGAGCTCCGGGTGCACCCTGGGCTCCTCCTCGAAAACGTCCAGACCAGCGCCCCAGATCCGCTTCTCCCTGCAAGCCTCGGCCAAGGCGGCCTCATCGATCGTCGGTCCACGCGACGTGTTCACAACGATCGCCTCGGGCTTCAGCATCCCGATCCGCTCTCGATTGAGCAGATGCTTTGTCTCAGGTGTCAGAGGTGTGTGGATGCTCACAACATCCGCCAGCGCCAGGCCTTCTTCAAGTCCGACCCGCCTGGCAGAGAGCGGCGCGATCTCGAACCCGATCTTCTGAGTCCTCGCCGTATAGATCACATCCATTCCGAACGCCTTGGCCCGCTGAGCCATCG
>WUAK01000338.1 GCA_009827205.1 Phycisphaeraceae bacterium
GCGGTGGCTGATAAGAACCGACGCGGTCAGCGAACTCTCTGCTCGCGAGCACGAGCGTATCGATGCCGTCACGCTCCTGACTGGCGCAGACGATGCAGCGGTCGTCGGGGCATACCGAGCGATCAAGGGGCTTGTCGCCGACGGCTCTGAGCTCGATGAGCATGCAATAGGTATCAACCTCGCTGTCATGGGCAGTGAGACGCAGAAGGCACGCGGGGCCGCAGAGAAGATCCGCAAAGCCGTCAGGTCATTCTTGCAGGCCGGGCTCGCGGACGTGACGCTCAGCGAGAAGGTCTCCGCGGGCGGAACCTCGGTTCGAACCTTCGATAGC
Organism: Phycisphaeraceae bacterium; assembly: GCA_009827205.1. GTDB lineage: Bacteria > Planctomycetota > Phycisphaerae > Phycisphaerales > UBA1924. Next base: position 332 of record WUAK01000338.1, read on the forward strand.
TCGTCTGAGGTTGGCCTCGATGAGCTTCTCTCGATGATCCCCCGCGAGGCAGCGAGGCGGCTTAGAGATTCAGATATCGGCGGGAGCAACCTGAAGGGCAACCTTCGACTGGCGCGCGACCTGCTCGATGCGGACCCCGCCCCCGCGCAGGCTGTCGAGCGTGCGACGGAGGTTCCAGCCCCAGCACCCACGCATGAAACGGCTTCACACTCGTCAGCTGATACCGAACGGGCTGATCATGATCCGGTTTCCGCTTCGAGGGTCGGACCGATGGACTCAGCAAGCAGAACTCACGCGTCGCTGATCGGATTGACATCGATCGAGGCGAGGTGTCCGTATGCGGACGAAATCGAGATCGCCGCAGACCACGAAGGACGCGCTCACCTGATCGCGACGACCGAGGGGCAGGACATCGCACGCTCGATCGAGTCGCTGCAGATCGCGCACGCGTGGCTATCGGCACACGTTTCGCTGCTCTCGGCTGCGACGGGCGGGAAGATCAGAGCGAACCCGCCTCTCGAGTCTTCTTCTCACCTGATCGTCGAGCACGCTGCGTCAGCCAGACGCCTGCTCGATAGCGAGATGAGCGTGTATGTCCTCGCCAAGGGCAATCAGGAAACGCTCTGCGTGCCGCTCAACTGACGCTGCTCGAAAAAAATTGAATGAGAAAGGGCTGCCCCGTGAGGAGCAGCCCCTTTCATTGATGATCGGATTCAGACTCAGGCGGTCTCGGCACGCTTCACGCGGATCTCGCTGAGCTTCTTGCCCTCGCGGACCGTTGCCTCGTCAACTACAAACTCTGCGCCCTCGGCTTCCGCGTCGGGCAGGTCGTACATGAGGTTGAGCATGGTCTCTTCCATGACAGCGCGGAGGGCGCGGGCGCCGGTCTCACGCTTGGATGCCTGCTCCGCGAGCGCCGTCAGCGCACCGTCGGTGAATGTCAGCGTGGCTCCCTCGAGCTCGAACTGGCGCTGGTACTGACGAACCAGGGCGTTGCGGGGCTCGGTGAGCACGCGGACGAGGGCCTCGACAGGCAGCGGACGCAGAGCCGCGATGACGGGTAGGCGACCGATGAACTCGGGAATCATGCCGAACTCGACGAGGTCGTCGGGTGTCACGAGCTGCAGCAGATCGCCCTTCTCCTTGTCCTCAGACTGGGTCGAGCTGGTGTCGACAAAGCCGATCCGGGTCTTGCCGATTCGGCGGCGGATGATCTCATCGAGACCGACGAACGTGCCGGCACAGATAAAGAGCACCTGGCTCGTGTCGATCTGGATGTAGTTCTGCTCGGGGTGCTTGCGTCCACCCTGCGGCGGGACGTTGGCAACCGTGCCCTCAAGAAGCTTGAGCAGCGACTGCTGCACACCCTCACCCGATACATCGCGGGTAATGGAAACGTTGTTTGAGGTCTTGCCGATCTTGTCGACTTCGTCGATGTAGATCACGCCGCGCTGCGCCTGCTCGACGTCGTAATCGGCGGCCTGAAGCAGCTTGAGCATCAGGTTCTCGACGTCCTCACCGACGTAGCCCGCTTCGGTCAGCGTTGTCGCATCGCCGATCGCGAAAGGCACTCTTAGAACCCTCGCCAGGCTCTTTGCGAGCAGCGTCTTACCGCAACCGGTCGGACCAATAAGCAGGATGTTGGACTTATCAAGCTCTACACCGTCATCGCCGGTTTCGCTGTCCTTCTGCATCTCAAGCAGACGCTTGTAGTGAGTGCGGACCGCGACCGAGAGCGGACGCTTGGCTTCGTCCTGACCGATGACGTACTCGTCGAGGAATGCCTTGATCTCCGAAGGAGTCGGGACCTCGGTGAACAGAGGCGCATCGGCGCTGACGCGGCGACGCTCCTGTTTGAAGATGTTCTGGCAGAGATCGACACAGTTGGAACAGATGTAGACGTCGTTTGGACCTTCAACCATCGGGCCCACGTCGCGGCTGGTCTTGCCGCAGAACGAGCAGGTGGTCACGCGCCGGCCACGGAACCCCTCACCCGAAACGCCCTGGATGTCGTCCGATCCGTCGTTGTCGCGACCCTTCGCCATGCGCGTATCTCACTTCAGTAACTTAGCTATCACCCACCGGCCCTCGCCGACGCTTCGAATTCACACCCACCAAGGTGACAATTCTCTCAGACAAGTGTATCGGCGGACTGCCCCCACGAATCAACACTCGAACCGGGGTCCCCCTCTCGGCGAGCCCTACAGGCTGTCTCTTCGGCAAATAACCGATTAGAGACGTGTGTTTTTCTCTTCGCCCTCTTGCAGAGGCCCCGAGACCCGTCCCACCATTGAATCGACGGCCCGCTGAAACTCCTCGTGGGTGATTTGCCCCGAGTCACGGAGTTTGCGCAGATCGTCGAGCATCAGCCCTTCACCCGGTGCCTCGTCTTCTTCGCTCAGAGTCCGGCGCAGAAGCATCAGAACAACACCGAAGACGATGACCACGGCCACAAGAGCAACTGCCCAGATTGCGAGCCTGACCGCTGCGTCCGAGTTCGACTGCGCGAGCACACCCGTGAGTATGGGATCGTCAGCGGTCAACAAATCGTCATCTCTCCATTAGAGATCAGGAAGATATCAGAACGATGAAACGGCACCGCGGATCGGAACAACGAGTGAAGGGATCATCGCGTGCTCGACGAGGTTCTCGCCGTGTCGCGCGAGCTTAGCGTACGTCTGATCCAATTCGTCGAGGTTTGACAGCGGACCGGTCTTGCGGATCGTCTGGTAGACGCTGATCGGTTCGGGGTGCTCGTGCTCACGGATCGGTCCATGGCTCCGCGTCTTGACCTCGTACTGCACCTCGACGCCCGGTTCA
>WUAK01000339.1 GCA_009827205.1 Phycisphaeraceae bacterium
AGCTGGATGAGATTCCGCAGTTGTGGAACATTGTGATCGGGGAGATGCGCTTTGTTGGGCCCCGTCCGCTGCCCAAGGCACTGGACAAGGCGCTGGAGCGTCAGATTCCAGGCTTCGCTCTGCGATATCAGTTGTACCCGGGGTTGACTTCGCTGGCTCAGATCTGTGTGGACGACAACCAGGTCGGCGAGCACCTGATTGCAGATTGGTCCACTCGTTTCGAGGTCGAGCGTCGTTCCATTCAGATTCGCGGGCCGGTGTATGACATGGTGGTGATTGTGATGACCGCAGCGTACGTCGTACGGAAGGCGGTGATACGATGAACTCTCCGCAAACAACACATGGCCCTGAGGCGGGGATTCCGAGACGCCCCGATTGGCGCAGCGACGTGCTGGACGTGCTGTGCGCGATCCTCCGGCATCGCTTGATCATCGCAGCAGTGCTGGCGATCGCAGCGGTTTGTGGTCTCGCTACCGGTTACTTGTCCAAGCCGTTCTACCGGGCATCGGCGACCTTCGTGCTGCTGCCCCGCGAGAAGCCCGTGCTGGACGTCGCGGTGCAGTCCGCGTCGATCGAGACCAGCGACGACGCTGCCAAGCGGTCTGACTCGGCAACCCTCACGCTGCCGCCGAATCCGGAGTTGTATACCTCGCTGATCCGGTCGGCTTCGGTGGCCCAGCGTGTCGCGCAGGCCTGTATTGAACAGGGCGTGTCAGATGACATCGGCCCTGCCGCGATCCGCGACATGCTGACAGTCGAGGCGACCGAGTCTGGCGTGATCAAGCTGACGGCGCAGACAGATGACGCAGAGCTGGCTGCGTTCGTCGTGAACAAGTTGGTTGCCGAGTGTGAAGAAGCAAGCAAACTTATCGAGCGGCAGCTGATTCTTCAGCAGGCGGGGTATCTGGAGAGTGCGATCGAGGTTGCTGAGCAGCGGCTGTTGACTGCTCAGCAGCGTCTGGCTCGATACGCCGAGCGGTACGGGGTTGGCAACGTCCGCGACGCCGCCGCCCGAAGCAGTGCTCTACTGAAGACGCTGTCTGACACCGAATCCCGTCTGTCGCGCGAGCTCGACCGACTCATGGTGTCGAGAACAGAAGCATCGCCCGATGTGCGTGCCCTTCGGGCGGAATTGAGGCAGGTGCGCTCCGATCTGGAGCACACAAAGATCGCTTATGTCGGTACTGTCTCGGAGAACGACTACGCCGAGCTGACGAGTACTTGGTCGTCGTTGGAGCAGGACGTTCGTCTGCGGCAGGACATGGTGATGTCCATGCGTGCCCGGCACGATGTGTTCAAGATCCGTGCCGACCAGCCCGCGGGCAATCTGGCTCTTATTCGGCCTGCGTCAGTGCCCTCGGTACCTGCCGGCCCGAGCAAGCGACGGTTTCTAGTGCTGGCGTGTCTGGCCGGTGGGCTTTTGGCGTTGGCCGTAGCAGTAGGCGCTGAGCAATTCAGGTGCATGCGGCAGGACAAAGCAACGGGAAACAAGATCGAAGAATTGAAACGCCTGCTACCCGACTCGGTCCGCCGCGTACTGGCAGCTGCACAGCGGACGAACACACGGGAGGTGATCTGATGCGGATTGGAGTGCTGCACAACGCGTACCGCTTCCGCGGCGGCGAGGATCGTGTGGTCGAGGCGGAGACCGAGCTATTGCGAAACTCTGGTCACCACGTCAGCAAGATGATTGTCGACAACCGTGACACGTTCGCCTCGCTGGGGCCGACACTAGCGAGCATGAGCCGCACTGCAGGCGGTTGGAATCGGAATGCCGGGGCAAACATCGCTTCATGGGCTCGGTGTGAGAGGCTGGACCTCGTGCATGTGCACAACATCTTCCCGATGATTACGCCAGCCGGCCCGGCGGCGCTGGCATCGCTGCGAGTGCCTGTCGTGATGACGCTGCACAACTTCCGGCTGATCTGTGCCGGCGGTACGCTGACAAGAAACGGCGAGCCCTGTCGCGAGTGCATCGGCGGCAGCTCTTGGCGCGGTGTAGTCCGGGGTTGCTACCGGGGCTCCCACCTGCAGTCGGCGTCGTGGCAATTAGCACACCTGCGCGCAAGATCCGGCGGCGTCTGGTCAGACGGTGTGTCGTGCTTCATCGCCCCATCGCCGCATGTGCGTGATGCACATGTCGAGTCGGGTTTCGATCCGAGTCGCATCGTTGTTCGGCCGCACTTTACCGACGTTGATGGCGTGCCTCCCCGAAATCGTGATGGTGCGCTGGTTGTCGGTCGAATCGAGCGGGGCAAAGGTGTTGTTGATCTCGTACGCGTATGGCCCGCATCTGCCCCGACGTTGACAGTGATCGGCACAGGGCCGGCCGAGGTCGACGCCCGTGCTGTCGCAGGCGGAAATGTACGTTTCACCGGGCATCTCGGTCGCGAGGAGGTCGTGCGAGAGATGGCCGGAGCCGGCGTACTAATCTCCGCGAGCACACTACCAGAGACGTTTGGTCTGACACCGGTCGAAGCAGCCGCGTGCTGGTTGCCGAGTGTCGCGTTTGCGAGCGGTGGCATTGCAAACGTCATAGAGGACTGCGTCACGGGTCGGCTGGTGGCTGCGGGCAACACCGCAGAGCTCGTCGATACAGCAATTCATGTGCTGTCATCACCGCGCTTGCAGGCGCGCATGGGCGAGGCTGCGCGTGCTCGGTATGAGATGCTGTACTCACCGACTGCAGGTCTCGAATCGCTGGAGCGCATCTACCGGTCGGTGCTCACACCGACGATAGAAGGTGCAGCGTGATCTCGCGGGTTCTCGGTGTCGTTCGCGGTGACGCGTCGCAGGCAACGCTGTCGACGGTCATTCGCTCGGTCGGCCGAATCATCGCGTTGATCGTGCTGGCTCGTGTTGCAGATGTGAACACAGTTGCGATCTACACGGTCATGGCAGCGATCGAGCAAGCGGTTATTAGCGCTGCAAACGCGTTGTGCTCGTCGCCGGCGGTGGTACTGTCTGCCGGCCGGCGCAACAATCTGCGGCTTGCGGCGCTGCTTTCCGCCGAGCGTCTCCAGCTCTGGGGCTCGATCCCTCTGGTAGTGATGGCTGTAGCAGGTTGTACAGCGTGGGGGTACGCGCCTGACGCTGCGGCCTTGGCGTTCGGAGCAGTGCTTTTGTCGGGTGTCGCGTACCAGGCCCGCCG
>WUAK01000340.1 GCA_009827205.1 Phycisphaeraceae bacterium
GCCCATTCTCAGGCGGAGGAGCTCTCCCCGGGATTACCTGGACACAACTGAACAACGGATACGCGGTCACCCAGTTCTATCACGGTGATGCGGCCCAGTCTGGCGAACTCTACCTTGGCGGCTCACAGGACAACGGCACGGCTAGAGGAAACTCGGCAAACCTGTCACAGCCATGGGATCGTGTTGTCGGCGGTGACGGCGGGTATGTCGCTATCGACCCGACGAACTCAAACATCATGTATGCCGAGACTCAGAATTTTCCTACGATTCGGAAGTCAACGAACGGCGGTAACAGCTTCAGTGATGCAACAAGCGGCATCACGGATTCCGATGGTCTATTCATTACTCCCTTCATCATGGATCAGAATGATCCAGACACGCTGTTCACTGGCGGTGGACGCCCATGGCGTACCACCAACGGCGCATCATCGTGGCAAGCCGTTGGACCAAACTTTGGTAGTGCGGGACGCATCAGTGCAATCGGTATCGCAGCTAGCGACGGCGATGTAGTGTACCTGGGCTACGAAGATGGCTATGTCGCAACCTCTACGAACGCACGGAGCGCTAGCCCGTCATGGACGCTGCGAAGTGCAGGACTTCCTGCTGAATCTGGATTCATCTCGTGGATTGCCGTCGACCCGAGCGATGCTCAGACCGCGTACGCGACGAGTTCAACATTCGGTATTGACCATATCTACAAGACATCAGACGGCGGTGTATCCTGGATTTCCATTGATGGAATCGGTTTCACCGGCGTCCCCGACATCCCTGTGCATTCCATAGTGGTCCGGCCCAATGACCCGGACACGCTCTACGCTGGGACTGAGCTTGGTGTCTTCGTTACAACAGATGGAGGCGGCAACTGGGCTCCCGCCAGCAGCGGCATGGCCAACACCGTTGTCGAGAACATCGAGTTCGTGAGCGACGACGTCCTTGTAGCATTCACACACGGCCGCAGCGCGTTCATCACCCAGCTCTCTTCGCAGGGCATTGATATTCAGCCCGTAGGAAGTCTGGTCACCACACTGCAGCCCGGCACCGCTACGACGCTTAGCTTTAGTGCCGTAGTAACTGATGACACTATTATTGGGACACCTTCGGTTACATTCACTCGTGCCGATGCGACTGACGGCAGTGTAAATCTCGTTGAGACCTCGCCCGGAATCTGGGAAGGCGATCTGCCAGCCTTCAATTGCGGCGATGATCCGACTTACTTCGTGACGTTTACCGGTGCTGCGGTGGGAGCGGTCAACTTCCCAGCGAGCGGCTCTGTCTCAACGTTCGTTGGCTCAATAGATGAGCTGTTTGCTGACAACTCGGAGACAGACACGGGCTGGACCGTGAGCGGCGACGCATCGGATGGCCAATGGCAACGGGGCTTTCCGCAGGGTAACGATCGCGGCGACCCCGCGACTGATGCCGACGGGTCAGGGCAGGCATGGCTGACTGATATCGATGCAGGAACGACAAACTCTGATGTCGATAATGGGACAACGATCCTGACCAGTCCCCAGCTCAACACACCGGCAGACTCAACCATCGCGTACCAGTATTGGTTCAACGATATATCTGGCGGCCCAGCCGAGAATGATGCGTTTGTCGTCGAGGTATCAGACAACGACGGGGCAACATACACAAGCGTGCGGACAATCACCACAACTGCCTCTAACTGGCGCTCGGATGTACTGGTAGCCGGAGTTGATTATCAGCCTTCTTCAACAACTCGAGTAAGGTTCTTGGTCAACGACGATGATCCACAGGGAGTCATCGAAGCGGGATTGGATGACATAGTTGTCTCAGCACAGACTTGCGATGATGTTGAACCCTGTCTGGCAGATACCAACGGGGATGGGGCGCTGACGCCCGCAGACTTCACAGCGTGGATTGATGCGTTTAACAACAACCACCCTGCATGTGACCAGAACGGGGACGGGTCTTGCACTCCAACCGACTTTACTGCGTGGATCACAAACTTCAACGCCGGCTGCTAGATTCTCTTATATAAACCTAGAAGAACAAGGCCGACCCAAGGTGTCCCGGGTCGGCCTTTTCATTGAGTCGTCTCTAGCTCTATATAGCTTAGGAGCAGTTTCATCTGACAGGTCACTCTTGACGATCGAGATATCGTTGTGATCACACCGCGGATCCTCGACTTCAGCACGTATTTACATAACTCTATGCGGCGAATAAGAAAGGACTTTGTGTCGACCAAGGCAGAGCGATTATAAGCAACGATCATATCACAGCGTTACACAACATTTACGAGTAGGTCTTTGAACAAATACACAAGTTGCGTTTCGTTAAGCTGGGATTTGCTCGGATGCTGAATGTCGCTGGCGGATATAGCAAAACAAACACTGTCACTCTCCAGTTTGCTCAAGTGATCTACTGAAGCGAGCCATCGCAGACTTCACGAGTTGCTGCGCGAAACCTGCGTGACCCGCTGGGTCATGCAGGAGACAGATGTCAGCACTGCCTGGGTCTGTGGGGGGGTAAAACACGCCGCAGTTGGGGTTAATCTCCAACATGAATGGGGTTCCAGAAGCATCGACACGGAAGTCACACCTAGCGAAGCTCGCTGCGCCGATCCCGACGAAGAACCTGGCTGCCTCGTCGCTCAGACGAGCTGCCAGTTGTTTGTCTGGCACCGGGAAGGACTTGAGGGCGTCGTAGTCGACCCATTTGAGGTCGGCGTGCTTGAAATGCTCGCCTTTTGGAAATTGGTACTGAACTGGTGTGTATGCGATCGGTGAATCGGGGTCTTCTGGGTTCTCGGCGATGAGAACAGTACATTCGATGCCGTCGATGTATTGCTCGATCAATGCGCCGCCATGGCGTTTGATCATTTTATTAGCTTGGATTCGAAGCCCTTCAGGTGTCTGAACACGCGAGCGTCGGCTGAGGTCCACGCTCGCGTAGCTGCTCGGGTGCTTGACGAATAGCGGGAATTGCAGCGATTGAGCCGCCTGCTCTACATCATCGCTGTTCTTTGCAATAACGCAATCCGGGGTAGAGATGCC
>WUAK01000035.1 GCA_009827205.1 Phycisphaeraceae bacterium
TATCTGGAGCACGACAGGCGGGCGCAGAGCTTCTCGGTGGGTCTTCTCAATTTCGGATTCTCGGTACGGGTGCGAGTCGATGAGCGCAGCGTCCATCTCTCACCCGAGCCATGGATGTTCTGGACGGGCATGCCCAAAGCGAGCATCCCGATCGAGAAGATCAAGGCCACGGGTCAAGCAAAAAAGTCTTGGATGGCGCATTCCTTTGAGATCGATTCTGACCGGTCTCACATCGAATTGCGAGGGCCAAAATGGCTGTGGTCGTTGCTAGAAGCGGGCACAGCCTCAAATTGATGCTCACTCGCCGAGTGTGCGCTTTCTGCGCAGGATGTGGTGGTAGTGCTGGGCAAACCTGTGCGCCTCGTCGCGGACCTGCTGCAGCAGCTTGAGCCCGAGGTTGTCCCTGCCCAGCTTGATCGGAGCGCTCTCGCGCTGGACGTAGACCAGTTCTTCCTTCTTGGCCAGGCTCACGACCATCGGCGGCGGGACATCGAGAGAGTCGAATACCTCCATCGCGGCGTGGAGTTGGCCCAGCCCGCCGTCGATCAGGATGACCTCCGGGTAGAGCTCCCAGCCCTTGCCTGCTTCGCGGTAGCGCCTGCTGACCACTTCCTGCAGAGCCTTGTAGTCGTCGTTGTCGACCGACTTGATCTTGAAGCGCCGGTACTCGTTCTTGAAGGGCCTGCCGTCAACGAAGCAGACCTTGCTGCCCACTGTTTCATTGCCCTGGAGATGCGCGATGTCGAACCCCTCGACACACCTGATGGGATCGGCGAGCCCGAGCGTGCGCTGAAGACTGGCCAGCCCTTTCTGCGGATCGACGTAGCCGATCTCGGTTTCGGGCTGCCACTGATCGCTCTTGTCGGCGCGGTGGTCGAGCTTTTCGATCGCCTTGATCTGGTCGCGCAGCGTCGCGGCTTCCTCGAACTCAAGATTCTTTGAAGCACCATCCATCTGCTGACGCATCTCGCGGAGCACGACAGATCTCTTGGATCCGATGAACTTCACAAACCGCTTGACGTCGGCTTTGTAATCCTCGCTCGAGATCCGATCGGCGCACGGCGCGGTGCACTGCCCGATGGGGTGAAGCAGACATGGGCGGAAGTGCCTGTTCTTGGGATCGTTCTCGATGATGTCGAGGCTGCATGTGCGGAACTTGAAGATCTTTTGAGTGATTTTGAGTGACTCACGCAGCGCACCTGAATCGATGAACGGGCCCAGTACCTTGGCGCCCTTGAACTCTGGTGCGACCTGACCGGTTCTATCGTCGATGCCAGACGGGTTGCGCGTGATGAACACCCTGGGGAAGTCCTCACGCTGGCTGATCACGAGATACGGGAAGCTCTTGTCGTCCGTCATCCGCACGTTGAACTGCGGCTTGATGTCCTTGATCAACCTTGCCTCGGTCAGCAGCGCGCTGACCTCCGTGTCGCATTCGATGGTGTCAAAGTCGACAACCATGTCGAGCATGGGCTGTTTCGCAGGGCCCAGATCCGCCGAGGGCACGAAATAGCTGCTGACGCGGTCTGGAAGGCTCTTAGCCTTGCCGACGTAGATCACCACGCCCTTGTCGTCCTTCATCAGGTAGACGCCGGGCACAGCCGGGAGTGCTCTAGCTTTGATTCCCAGTTCGCGCAGGCGGTCGCCCTGCGTCGGCTCATCGCTGCTGACCTCTGATTTGTCTTGCGGCACATCGGACACGAAGGATTGTACGAAGGCTTCCTGGGGCAAGTTTCGAAATCTTGCTGCATACGGGCGGGCGGGCGCCGGTACCATCTGGCCCCCCTGAGCAGTGTTGTGGAGCGTTCATGACCCGATTTGTGCACTATGGATCTGCCGTCGCGATCAGCGTGTGCGCGGGAGGTCTGTGGGCGCAGCCTGTAGAGAATTCCATCGGTGAGGTAAGAAGGACAGAAACGCCCCCGACGATCGATGGCAAGCTTGACGAAGGTGTCTGGAGTGACGCGCCGGTGCTGACCGACTTTGTGCAGGTCAACCCCGACGAAGGTCAGCCCGCGACAGAACGCACCGAGATCCGCTTGCTCTTCGACGACGAGAACCTGTACCTCGGTATTCGATGCCACGACAGCATGCCCAGCCAGATCGTTGCAACCGAGATGCGCCGTGATGGGCCCCGGTCGGTCGATGATCACCTCATCATCGTCATCGACCCGTTCGGCTCGCAGCGTGACGGCTACCTCTTCTCCGTCGGACCCGCTGGCCTCAAGCTGGATGCGCTGGTTGAGGGTGGCAGCTCGCGAGAGGCGTGGGACGGCATCTGGTTTAGCGATGTTTCCATCGACGAGCTGGGATGGGTTGCCGAGATCGCGATCCCGTACAAGTCGATCTCGTTCGACCCCGAACGATCTGAGTGGTCACTCAACGTGGAGCGCACGCTGCGCAGACTCAACGAGACCACTCGCTGGTCGGGCGCTCGCCGCGAGATCGGCATCGCTGATCTGGGCGGCGCGGGTGTAATCGAGGGTTTCGAGGGCGACCTGAACCAAGGGCGCGGGCTCACGTTCAAACCCTTCGGTGTGCTGACCAGCGAGATCGACGACGGTTTGCCAGATTTCGACGCCGGCTTCGATCTGTTCTACAAGATCACCCCAGAGATCACCGCCGCGCTCACGGTCAACACTGACTTCGCGGAAGCAGAGGTCGACCAGAGACGTGTGAACCTGTCTCGATTCCCGCTCTTTTTCGAGGAGAAGCGAGACTTCTTCCTCGAGGAAGCCGGGGTGTTCGAGTTCGGGAACGTCCGGCAGAGCCCCAGGCCCTACTTCAGCCGGCGCATCGGCCTCGTCAACGGGGAAGAGCAGCCGATCCTCGCCGGCGCACGGATCACGGGTCGGTCCGGCAATGTGAGGTTCGGCATCCTCGACGTGCAGATGGACGACGACGACGAGCTGGGGAACAAGAACCTCGCTGTAGGTCGCGCGATCGTCAACATACTCGATGAGTCAACCGTCGGTGTGATCGCCACCAACGGCAACCCGAGCGCTCGAGGTGAGAACTCTCTCGTCGGCACCGATTTCAGCTACGTCAATACGAGCTTCATGGACGATGCGAATCTGCGCGCCGGAGGGTGGGTGCAGGCCACGCGCGACGATCCTTCAGGAGGCGAGGAGACGTACGGCTACGCGGTCGGGGGCCGAGCGCAGCTGCAGACAGACGACTGGAATATCTTCTCATTCGTCGCGCACGTCGATGACCGCTACAAACCAGGGCTCGGCTTCGTCTCAAGGCCTGGCGAGCGCGAACACATCCTCAATGTCACCCGCACGTTCAGACCTGAGACTGATCTTGTGCGCACCATCGATATCAACACAGGCGGCGACTTCTACACGAATCTCGGGTGGACCGTGAACACACTTGAGATGTCCATCGTCGGTGTGACCCTCGAGACTGACGACCGGGACTTCATCGCTGCAGACTTCCAGATTGAGCGAGACAAGATCCGCGACCCGTTCGAGATCTCCGACGGTGTCGTTATTCCTGTGGATACGTACCACTGGCTCTTCGGCGAGGTCGATGCGGGCACCGACCCGTCGCAGCCGGTCGCGATCGAGGCGGGCGTCCGGGTCGGCGAGTTCTACGACGGCACCAGGTACGACTACTCGGGCGAAGTGACATTCACACCGAATTCTCGCTTCAGCGGATCCGCCGAGTACATCTTCCAGGACATCAGCCTTCCGGGTGGTGATTTCGATGTCGAAATCCTGCGTACGCGTGGCACCGTCCAGTTCTCGCCCGAACTCACGCTCGACACGATTGTGCAGTGGGACAGCGTCTCCGATATCGCGGGACTCAACTCACGCCTGAGGTGGGAGCCGAGGCCAGGGCAGGAGATTTTCCTGGTCTATAACGAGGGCTATGACGCGGACAACGACTTCTCCTCGCTTGAGCGTGAGGCGATACTCAAAGTTGGCGCAACGATCCGGTTTTAGTCGATTTCCGCACTCAGAGGGAGGCGTCCATCCCTCGCGGAGCCCGCACATGAAAGCACGAACACTGTTTGCCCTCGCATTTGCCGCACCCGGACTCGTGATGGCGCAGTCTGACGAGCTCTTCGTCTTCGACCTGACCGAGACAGGCAATCCCGGCAACACGCTGATCGTGGGGGGCTCGACACTACCAGATCTTGCTCAGGACCTTGCCGATACCGAGGGCGATTTTGCAAGCTTCGACGGTGTTCCGTTCGACGCGATGCTCCGCTACGGTGGTGTTGACGGCGCGATCGACATCACGTACGACCCGACCGGCGGCACAGGCGGCGGCGCGCTGCTCACGATCAACAACATCCAAGGCTACACAGGCCCGCCGATCGTGCTCGACGAAGCCGACGGCGACCTTGGTGATCAACTCGAAGATTTCTTTCTCAAAGACAACCCCGACATCATCGAGGATTTCCTCTCGGCCATCGCCGAGGAATCGGTGGTCGCGATCACCGACGGCAACCCGCTCGCCTCGACCGCGCGGAGCGCCAAATACAGGTTCGACCGATTCGGCCTCTTTGCCGATATCAGCCCCGCAAGCAATCAGGTCAACCGAATGTTCGTCGATTCGAACGACCCCGGGCTCTCAGAGCCAGCAGACGACGGCGCGCCCCGGATGGAGATGGGGTCAGCCGTGATCGACCACGGCGGATTCCTCTCGAGGATCGACTTTCTCGGACAAGCTGTGGAGGCGGGCGACTTCAGCGGATCATCATTCGATGTCACGATGAGCACGGAGATGAGATTCACCGATCGCTTCTCGCTCGTCTTCGGTCTTCCGATCGGCTATCACACCATCGAGGGTGCCGACGTCTTCAACGTAGGGCTTCACCTGGACGCACCGATCAATCTCATGCTCGTCGAAGAGAACGCCGAGCAGGGATTCAGCTGGACCGTCACGCCCGGTGTGTCTGGTGAGGCTGTCGTCTCGTACGATTTCGCGGCGGGCGGGACCCTGTACTCGTTTGGCATCACCAACGCCTTCCGATACGACTACAAGAAGCTCACGCTCATCGCCGCCCAGCAGATCACCTGGCACGAATCCGCCGAGCTCGACGTTGACGATTACAAGATCGACCCGGGCATCGACCAGCAGATTCTCAAGCTCGGCGGCAAGGCTGTGTATCGGTTGACAGACGGGGCAGCCATCTACGGCGGGGCGGCTTGGACCGATTTCCTCGAAGACGCCGCGGTAGAGAACTACGTCACTCCGGTCGCTGGCGTCGCGTGGCAGCTGAGTAACGGTGCAAACCTCACTGTCGGGTACGAGGGCGACTTTGGAGATGACTACGACGCGCACGGCGGACGCATCAGCTTCCAGTTGCCCTTCTGACCGAGTGCCCAAGCAAGCTCAAGTGCCTACCGCGGGGCGACAGATCACGAAATGATGACGACGATCGGCCAACCCTAAGTTGTCCTATACTGCCCACCATATGGTCACGCTCGCTACCGAAGGACTCCTCCCACAAGCGTTGCAGGGACTCAGTCCACCAGTCTTGTTCTTCTTTCTCGGTGCCATAGCTGCGTTCGTCAAGAGCAGTCTCGAGATCCCTTCCGCGGTGACTAAGCTGCTCTCGCTCTATCTGCTCTGGGCGATCGGGTTCCGGGGCGGGGTTGAACTGCTCGAAGGCGGGTTCACGCAAGATGTCGTGCTCTCGCTCGGTGCCGCGGTTTTCCTCGCGTGCATCGTCCCCTTCTACACGTTCTTCTACCTCAGACGGAGGATGGACACGCCCAACGCTGCCGCGCTGTGCGCGACGTACGGCAGCATCTCCGCGGTAACGTTTATGACAGCCGCCAGCGTGCTCGATCATCGCGGCATAGAGCACGGCGGGTACATGGTGGCCGCGATGGCGCTCATGGAGTCGCCCGCGATCGTCATCGGTGTCCTGCTTCTCAAGAAGTACGACGACTCGGGTGAGAACAACGGGCAGCGCGTCCCATGGGGCAAACTCAGCCACGAGGCCTTTCTCAACGGCCCCGTGCTGCTGCTGCTGGGCAGCCTGGTCATCGGACTCCTCACGGGTGAACAGGGCTATCAGGCGTTCAAACCGCTCTGCACCGATCTGTTCAACGGCATCCTTGTCTTCTTCCTGCTGGACCTCGGGCTCGTCGCGGCGAAGCAGCTCAAGGGCTTCCGTGAACAGGGCATCTCGATGGTGCTGTTTGCTCTTGTTGTGCCGCTCATCAACGCGGGTCTGGCGCTTGGCATCGCACGTGCGCTCTCGCTGAAGCCGGGCGACAGCATCCTGCTGGTCGTGCTCGCCGCGAGCGCAAGCTACATCGCGGTCCCCGCCGCGATCAGGCTGGTTGTGCCGAAGGCAAACCCCGGGCTATTCATACCCATGGCGCTGGGCATCACGTTCCCGTTCAACATCACGGTTGGAATCCCGCTGTACACCTGGCTCGTGCTGGCAGTCTGGCCGAGCGGTTAACTACTTCACCTCGAGCGCGAGCCTCGACATCATCTCGACGCCGACCGCGATCGCGTCGTCGTTGAAGTCAAACCTCGGCGTGTGAAGCTCTGGGAAATGGTCCGCGCCCTCTGGACGCAGGCCCAGGAAGTAGAAGCACGCGGGAACATGCTCTGCGTAGTACGCAAAGTCCTCGCCTCCCATCACCGGGGTCTCGGCGTGAAATACATTCTGCTCGCCCAGAACCTCGCTCGCCAGGGGGATGAACCCGTCGACCATCTTCGGATCGTTCTTGACAACCGGATAGCCCACGTTCCAGTGGATATCGATTGTGCAGCCGTGCGCGTGGGCGACGTGTGCTGAGATCTCACGCACGCGCTCCTCGGCGAGCTTGCGCATCTCGGGTGTCAGCGCGCGGGTCGTGCCCTCGAGCTCAACCGCTTCGGGGATTACGTTGTCAACGGTCCCGCCCTGGATGCGCCCGATGGTGCAGATAGCCGAGTCCACGGGGCTCGTGTTTCTGCTTACAAGAGTCTGCAGGCTCATGACGATCGCGCTCGCTGCGACCACCGGGTCGTTGGCGAGGTGAGGCCAGGCGGCGTGCCCGCCCTTGCCTCGGACAGTGATCAGGAACTCATCGGTCGAAGCCATGAGCGGACCGGGGCGCGTTTTGACCGTGCCGACCTTCTCGTTGGGCCAGCCGTGGAGGCCGTAGATGCGTCCGACTCTGTTGCCGACGCCCCCGCCTAAGCCGCCCTCGAGCATGCCTTCTTTGCAGAAGCGCTGGCCGCCGCCCCCTCCTTCTTCAGCAGGCTGGAAGACGAGCGTGACGGGGTTTGGTCTGTTCTCAGTCTTTGCAAGGACACGCGCCGCGCCGAGCAGGATGGTGGTGTGCCCGTCGTGGCCGCAGGCATGCATGAGCCCGTCGCGGGTGCTCGAGTAGGGCAGACCGGTCTCTTCGGTGATGGGCAGCGCATCCATGTCGGCACGAAGTGCGACCGAGGGCGCGTCCTTGTCGCCTGAGGTCGCCGGCAGATACCCGACGACCCCCGTGCCCCCGGCGAGGCCAGCCTTGAACTCGATGCCGAGCTTCGACAGCTCTTTCTGGACCACGGCGCTCGTGCGCTCCTCCTGCCACATCAGCTCGGGGTGCTTGTGCAGATCGTGACGGATCTCGATCAGCTCGGGGAGCTCAGTGGCGATGCAATCCTTGACGCTGGCAGCGTTTGCGGTCTTCATGGTGAATCCTATCGGCGATCAGAGGCCAAAGACATCCTTGACGAGACTCCGAGCCGTCTCGATCTCGCCCGCCACGGCTTCGAGATCCACACTGGCCGCGGGCTCGATCCTGGCCCTCGGAAACTGCACGTAGAGCTCCTCCGCAGCGAGTTCACGGATGGGCACGTTCCGAGAGTCGCTGGCCATGATCAAGCGCTCGCCGGCCTCCGAGATCAGGAAGTCGATGAGCTGCTGGGCCTCCTCGGGATTGGGGCCGCCCGCGACACGGGCGACGGTGTTCGGGATCGTCAGCGCACCGAAGCTCATCATCGGGAAGACGCTGTCGGGCGAGAGCTGCGCGCCGCTGTCCAGCTCTGTGACTTCGTAGACCAGATCGACCGGCATCCCCGCGGCCTGCGCTGCCCAGACATCGTCTGTATCGGTCAACCCGACCTCGATCTCGCCGTTGGCGATCGCGCGGACGACCGACGAGTTGCCGTCGTAGAGGCGCAGCCCGTTTGCTTCCATGGCCTGGAGCCACTGACGTGTCGGCTCCTCACCCCAGAGGTGAACGAGCGTCGCGACGTGACCAACCGTTGTGCCAAACGTGGGACGCGCCATCCCGACCTTGCCCTCCCACTCTGGCTCGGCGAGATCACGAAGCGCACCAGGCACCTGCTCGGCGGTCAGCTTGCGAGTGTCGAACGCGATGACACGCGCGCGGTTTGCGATGCCGTACCACATGCCATCAGCGCCGCGATAGGCCTCGGGCCAGCCGCCAGGGATCGACTGCTCACCGGACTCGCTCGTGTACGGCTCCAATACGCCTTCGTTTGCGAGACGGATGGTATAGAAGGGCTCGCTCGACCACCACACATCGGCGCGCGGCGCGTCTTTCTCATCGCGGAGCCTGGCGTACAGGCCGACCGTCTTCGTCGCCTCGGTGTCCCCCACCTCGAGCACCTCGATGCCGGTGCGATTCTCAAATTCGGCAACGACGTCCTCGAGCAGGTAATCGTCAGCGCTCGTGTAGAG
Organism: Phycisphaeraceae bacterium; assembly: GCA_009827205.1. Taxonomy (GTDB): domain Bacteria; phylum Planctomycetota; class Phycisphaerae; order Phycisphaerales; family UBA1924. The sequence continues at coordinate 8,666 of WUAK01000035.1, forward strand.
CACGACCGTCGGGCCACCTGCGGTCGCGCCGTCCGCACCTTCAGCGGACTCTGATTCGTTGCTGCAGCCAGCGATCGATGCGATCGCGATGCCGAGCGAGAGTGTGCAGATCCGCCGCGAGAGTGTGCGCATGGGAGGAGCCCTTTGGTTCTTTTCTGTTGATAGGAGATCCTACCGCGCCGGTTTCAGGAACCCGCTCGAGGCCGCGGAATCGGGCCTAATCGCCCGAAGTTTCGTCTTTAGAATCGGCGTCGGTCGCATTTTCTGCGCGATCCTCGAGCGCGCCGAAGTACTTCATCACCGCCGACTCGTACTCGCGGGGCACCCGCATCGATTCGATCGCGTCGGACGCGTTGCTCGCAGCGGACTTGGCACCCATCGCAAACTCGATCCGGGACTCCCCTCGGATCTGCCCCTCGTACACCATGCGTGAGCCGATGATGGGCCCCTGCTGTGTGTTGACGTTCGCCTTGGTGTCGTTGAACGAGATGCTGGTTTCCTTGGCATCAGGGCTTGAGCCGTCGCCCTTGCCCGGGCCTCCCGAACCAGAGCCGAGACGCGAGGTGTCGCCCGTGCGCCACTCACCCATGCCCGAACCCATGCCTTCGCCAAAGCCCTGGCCCATCTTGTCCATCTGCTGCTGGGCGGCGTTCATCATCGCCTGCATCGACTGCATGTCGCCCTGGAGTTGCTCCATCTCGCTGAGCATGTCGCCCATCTGATCCATCGCCGCCTGCGCCTGGCTGCTCATGCCTTGCTGGCCCTGGCTCATGGACTTTGCCATCTGCGACATCGCCTGGCCCATGTTCTGGCACTGCTCGCACGCTTCCGCCTGAGACATCGCCTGCTGCATGAGCTGCTGCTTCTGCTCCTGTGTCAGATTCTGCATCTTCTCAAGCGCCTCCTGGAGCGCCTCAGGGTTCGCTGCAAGCTGCTTGGCTTCTTCGGAGTTCACGCCAGCCTCGCGGAGCGCCCGCTCGGTCTCCTGGCGCTGCTCGGCGAGCTCTTGCAGCTGCTTGGCCAGGTTCTCCATCTGCTTCTCGAGCTGGTCCTGTTGTTCCTCGCTCATCTCGCCCGATCGCATCTGCTGCGCAAGCTTCGAGAGTTCTTCCCGGGCCTTGTCGAAGTTGCCGCGCGCCATCGCGCGGGCGAGTGCTTCTGCAGGACCGGGGCCCGGCTGGCGGAGCTTCTGGAGCTGGTTCTTCATCGCTTCCAGCTTGTCCTTGCCCTGTTCCTCCATCTTCGCTTCGAGTTTGTCTGTCAGCTGCGTGAGCTGCTTCACCGCCGCGGCCTGGATCTCTTCGGGTGTCATGTCCTCGGGTTTGAGCGCATCGTCTGCGGCCTCATCACCAAGATCGATGTCCACACCCAGGCGCTTCGCCTCGGCCTCGAGCTCGCGCTTCATTTCCTCGACTTCAACGCTTGCCAGCTCTGCCTGACCCTCTTCGCTGATCTCGGTCGGCGCGCTCCCGAAGAGCGACGGAAGATCGATCACGGGAACCATCATCAAAATGCCAAAGAGCGCCATCGCAGCGATCGGCGCGGGCCAGTACCGAGGCGACTCCACAGGGATGGCTTCTCTCAGATTAACGCCCTGCGCTTTCTGGCCGGCCATCTCCACTGTCGCTCGCGACCAGGCATCCTGCTCGTGCTGAACACAGAGCGCAGTCGAGATTGTTTCGCGGAGACCCGCTCGCTCATCGAGCTGGCGCGCGACCGGACCACCCTGCTTGGTGCGGACGATGCTCCAGACAACTGAGAAGACTAGTGCAGCTCCGGCGCTGGCTCCTGCCATCACACCCCACGTTGCCGGAACGGCGACCACGCTCTCGAGCAGCCTCCAGACCACAAGCAAACCCGCGACGACGGTCAGCGAGACCGCGAAGGTCCTGATCATGTCGATCAGGACCAGACGCCACCAGGCTCGGCGGAGCAGTGTGTTGATGATCTCCACGCGGTCACTCCTTCGGGCGGCATCACCCACCACTAAGACACCTCGATCACCCTCTTGGTTCGGGAAGAACCGTGCCTTCGTTGCGGACATTGTAGCGAACCCACCAAGATGACCCTGATATTCACCGAATTCGTGACACTTTGCCCGTGATGACCGGTGCTCGGGCCCCGGATAGGCTCTCGGCTCATGGCTGTCGGCAGTCTCGATCTCAGAAGTTGGCTCATGAACGAGGGGCTCGACCATAGTCGGCTCTGGGATCTCAACACCCGCGCCAACCAGAGGATCCGCTGGGGACATCAGTTCCACATCTTCGTCGCGACGCTGACCTGCCTGAACATCGCGCTGCCCATGAGCTACATCGAGGTGCCCGCAGCGGTGCTGATGGGGATGCTCTTTGCCAGGCTCTACGCGACGTGGAGGCTCTATCCATCCTTCCTCAAGCTGCCTGTCTTTCTAGCGGCGACGCTCTTTGCGCTCATGTCCGTCGTTGCACTCTTGTGGTCAGCGGACCCGGTGCACGGTTATGACGACATCGATTCGCTGCGCTGGTTCCTGCTCGTCCCAGCGCTCTGGCCCCTGCGACACCTGCGCAGGTGGTTCATCTTCTGTGTCACGCTTAGCTACCTCGCGGCGAACACGTGCCAGCTCGTGCAGGCGCTCGCATTCGAGTTCGGATGGGAACACCTCGACTTCGACGCGTACCCCGACCGGATCAGCGGCTGGCTCAGCCCGGCATCGGGGGGCTCGGTCCTGATCGCGGCGCTCGGCCTGCACCTGCCGGCGGCGCTCAAGCCGACCCACCCGCTGCGCTGGCCCGCGCGCGTGCTGACGGTGATCTCGCTCATCGCGGTGTTCGCCACAGGTGCACGCGGCGCGTGGATCGCCGCGGTTCTTCTGGTTGTATTCGCTATCGCGTACGCGGTCTGGCAGACGAGGCAGCGCACGAAAATGCTCATCGCCTCGTGCGTGCTCGCGGTTGTCGCGCTCCCTGTGGGTTGGGTTGTGCTGGGTGATGAGATCCAGAGCCGAGTCGAGGAGGCCAACCAAGAGATCCGTGGAGCGTTTGAGAGCGATGACTACGCGACCTCGACAGGTGCACGGATCAACATGTGGATCTGGGGCGGCCGTGCCTTCGCTGACAACCCTGTGCTGGGCGTCGGAACTGGCGGTTACAAGGCCTGGGTGCAGAGCGAACAGATCGAGCAGGGCATCGATCCCGAGACACAGCCCATCGCATCGCACGCGCACGGGATGTACGTCCACCTCGCCGCGACGCACGGCGTGGTCGGGCTGCTCATCGCGCTGCTCGTCGGGATCACGATCCTGTTCGCCTCGGCGCCTCGCCCCGGCGAATCGGACACGTACCAAGCCGGGCTCTTCATGGGGATCGTGGGCGTGCTTCTGGCGGGTCTGTTCGACACGGTCTACATCAACTCGCAGACCGCTGCTGTGCTCTGGCTATTTGTGGCGCTCTCGTTCAGGCCGTCGAACAAGCGCTAGTCCGACCCGCCCTCTTCCAGCGCATCGAACTCGCGAGGCGTCATCATGCCGTGCGCATCACTCCACGGGACCAGATCGACATCAACAAGACCATCGATGTATCTGAACCGGCTCGACCACGCTTCGGATATTTCTTCTCTCGTTGAGCCTTGCGCGGGCGGGCTCTTGAGCTCGAAACCGTCGCGCACGAGGGTGAGCAGTGCTCCATCGCTCTCGGACTCGCGCTCGACTGTGATGAGGTCGACCTCGCCGTGCGGCTGGTAGTCGATGTAGGTCTCGATCCCGTCGTCATACATCGCAGAGTAGCTGATGATCCGATCGCCCGAGACCGTGATAGCTCTGGACACCTTGACCTCGCTCGGCTTCTCATACCCCTTGCCGCAACCTGTCAGGCAGAGCGCCGCAGCGAGAGCAGGAAGCAAGAGCCTGGCGTTAGTCATTGTCGGAGATGACCCGAGGGCCTTCTTTGCCGGCGACGCGTTCCATGACACCGTCGCCGCGCTTCTCGTACTTGGTGAACCCGAGACGTTCGAGGTTCTTGTTCGAGAGCTGCGACTTCTCTTTGAGCGGCGACCAGTTGCCCGCGATGCTCGGTGCGGTGATCGCGCGCCTGCAGGGCTTGCCCGTCTCCGGGTGCTTGGTCAGCGGGTCGCTCTTCATGGTCTGGATCCACTCGAAGCGCTCGCCCGTTGGCTCGCCTTGGTCATCCAGGATTTCGTAGTCGTAGGTGGGCATGTGCTCCTCCTATTGCTCACATGAACGTGCGCCCGGACTCCGGATCCATCAGCTTCCAGCCGAGCTCTCGGCAGAGCCTTGCGAGCACGGGCCACGCCGTTTCCTCATCATCGACTGAAGCCATGAGCTGGTTGACCGAATCCGCGGCGGATGGGACTTCGATCACCAGACCCGGCCCGTACAGCGAGGTCGTGCCCATCGCCCCCTTGGCACCGTCGGGCGCGATGTTGTAGGGGCGGAGCGTCCGCTCGAGGCTCCCGGGTGATCCGAGATCGGCCATGCCGGGGACCTCGGCCTCCGGGTCCTCTGGCTTGAACAGGATGATTTGACGGCTCGCCACAGGGGCATGATTCGCCGCGCACGGAGGCCAGACCAGCATCGCAGGCTCAGTGGTACCTATGTCTTTCAGAATGAGGGCGGTCGTCCGCGTGATCAGCCGTTCTTCTTCCGCTCGGCGACGAGTTCAGCGGCCTTCTCGACCAGGCTCGCCAGCGGGACAGGTTTGATCATATACGCGTCCACACCGATCGCGTCTGCGTACTCCTGATGACGCTTGCCCTCGTTGGCGGTCACCATGATCACAAGCGGGCTGTCCTCGCGGCCCTTGATCTTCTCAAGCACCAGAAAGCCGCTGCGACCGGGCAGCATCATGTCAAGCACGACGAGGTCCGGTGGGTCCTCGTTGCAGTACTGGACGGCGGTGTTGCCGTCGGGAGCGGTCTCGGTCTCGGCGCCCTCTGCGAGCATCGCGGCCTCGATGGACTCGCGGATATCCGGATCGTCATCAACAACGAGAATGCTGACGCCTTCGAGCTTGCCGACCAGTGTTTCAGCGCTCATGCCGTGCTCCCTTTTCTAGTCAAGCCAACAGCCAAGTATGCACCCGATTCCGTCCGCGGGCAATGGCTATCCCTGACCCTTCAAATTCGCACAAGGTGCGTGTTCGGTTCTGACAAGCCCGATTTCAGGGCCGGTCTACATCCGAATAACCCAGCTTCACTCGAGTCTGTTCCCGCCCAATCGGTCCAGTTCCTCGATATCACGCATGCTCTGGGCCTCGATGCGTTCCACCTCGGCTTCATCCAGCCAAGGCAGATCCAGCAGCTTCCGCCTCAAAGATTCAGGGAAATCCCTGCGCAACCTTTCATGCTTCGGGCGACTTTTCCACACCCTGTGCATCCAGAAATACTGCTCCGGAGCGGTGCGCACCATCTTCTCGATCGACCACCTGTAGCGTGCCGTGATGTAGAACAGCGGGTCTGGCTGATCCTTCCAGTCCTCCGGACGGATGACATCGTGGATATCAAAGCGGTATCCCATCGCGTCCTGCCATCGACCTTTCGCGTGGCTATGGAGTTCATCGACACCATCGGGTCCGCGCTTCGGGCTGCGCACACCTCCGCCGCAGATGATGCTCGCGTTCTTCTGCATCGCGAGCATGCCGACGGATTTGTATGTGCTCGTGAGTCTGCCAAAGAAGGGAACAAAGAGTCCACGGTCGCCCGCGTTCTGGTCGGCGACAAACGCGGGCATGCCCCCGCGATCCATCGCCAGAGGCAGATCGCGCACGGCGCCAAACTTGTCAACCAGCTGCATGCCCCTCTTCATGCGCACATCGCGCACCCAATTGTCGAGGGGCTTCAGGTCGAGTGGCCGATACACCGCGTGCACGGGGACACCCATCACAGCCATCGCGGTCCCCGAGAGTTCCCAGTTCCCGAAGTGACCCGTCAGCAGGATCACCGGCCTGTTGGCGAGCACCTCGCCGAACGCCTCGGCTGCCTTGCCGAAGCAGGCGTGGCGCACCCAGCTGTCCCCTGAGAGAAACCTCGGTGTATAGAGCATCTCGGCGCCGAGCTGGAACAGGTGACCCCACACACCCTCGGCGACATCGTGCACGCGATCCTCATCCCAATCCGGGAAGGCGAACCGTACTCGTTTCTTGCACCTTGCGAGCTGCGTCTTGTTTAGTGATGTGCGCGCAAAGAGGCGGCCGAGTCTGGCCAGCTCATCAAGCGTGGCCTCG
>WUAK01000341.1 GCA_009827205.1 Phycisphaeraceae bacterium
GTCGCAGGCTGAGCTTGTGGTTGATGTCACGATGCCCCTGCCCCAGAACTTCGGGCAGGGCAGGCTCTCGCAGAGCGGCGCGACGTACCACGAAGAACTCGCCCGCAGGGTGCTCGCACATATCGAGGACACCGACGGCGGGGCGTTTGTACTCTTCACAAGCTTCACTTCGCTCTACGCGGTGGCGGATGAGTTGAAGCTCGATCTCGAGGAGCAGGGGATACCCCTCTATGTGCAAGGCAGAGGCCCTTCGCGGAGCGAGATGCTCGCCGCGTTCAAGGAAGACCCGAGGTCGGTACTTCTTGGGGCTGCGAGCTTCTGGCAGGGTGTCGATGTGCAGGGCGCAGGGCTGCGCAATGTCATCATCACGCGTCTTCCGTTTGACCCGCCGGGCAGACCGCTGACCGAGGCGAGACTCGAGCGCATCAAGGAACTCGGCCGTGACCCGTTCAGAGAAGAGTCGATCCCGCGCGCGGTCATCCGATTCAAGCAGGGGTTCGGCAGGCTCATCCGCAGCAAGGCGGACTCGGGACGTGTTGCCGTGCTCGACCCGCGGATCGTGACCGCCCGGTACGGCCAGTTCTTCATCGCCGCCCTGCCCGAGGGCGTCCGTGTCAGGCGGATCGACGGCTCTCAACCGATGCACGACGAAAACGCGCGAGAACAACGGCACCAGCGCCCCGAGCACGAGCAGTTCGACCCCGACGATCTGCCCTTCTAGATCTCGTAAAGCTCGGGGTTCTTTGCATATCAAAGACCGAACAAATCTCAATTGTTGATGTTTTGGGGCTACTGTCCGGTCCTTGGCCCGAGTCGCGGGTCGTTTGAATCGGAGGAAAGTGCATGCTCGGTCGAGTCTTCAAAGCGTACGACATCCGTGGAACCTACCCAGATCTTCTCACAGACCAGATGGCATGGCAGATCGGTTTCGGCTCATCGCAATTCCTGCTGAGCGACGCGGCTTCCGATGGTGACACGACACCGATGATGAAGAACGTCGTCGTCGGCCGTGACATGCGGCTCTCGAGCCCGACACTCGTCGAACGACTCATCAAGGGCATCAACGACCAGGGCGGCTCCGTCATAGATCTTGGTCTTGTTGATACGCCCATGATCTACTTCGCGGTCAACCATTTCGATTGCGCGGGCGGCGTCATGGTCACCGCGAGTCACAACCCACCGCAGTACAACGGGTTCAAGATTTCAAAGCGCAAAGCGAAGCCTGTCGGTGAATCCACGGGTCTCGAACTCATCCGCAAGCACGCCGCGATGGTCGACCGCACGAAGGCGACCGCTCCCTCAGAACCAAATGCTGGGCGCTCCGAGCCCCGAGATCTGTGGGGTCCCTACTCCAAGCACGTGCTGAGCTTCCTCGACCTGAAGGGCAAGAGCCTTAAGGTCGTTGTGGACGCTTCCAACGGCATGGCGGGCACGATGTCACCCAAGATCTTCGGGAAGAACGGCGAGAACGTCGAGGGCCTTGAGATCATCGAGCTCAACTACGACAACTCCAAGGGCGAGTTTGTCCACGAGCCAAACCCACTTGTCGCGTCCAATCTTGTGCAGCTTCAGGAAGAAGTCATCAACAACAACGCAGACCTGGGCATCTGCTTCGACGGCGACGCCGACCGCTGCGTCGTGGTTGACGAGAAGGGGCAGATCGTGGGGTGCGATCACCTGACCGCTGTCATGGCGCCGTTCTTTTTGAAGCAGGACCCTGGGTCAGCGGTCGTTTATGACCTGCGATCGAGCAAGGCCGTCGAAGAGGAGATCGAGAATGCGGGCGGCAGGCCGATCAAGGGTCGTGTCGGGCACGTCTTCATGAAGCAGGAGCTCGCCGAGGAAAAGGGCATCTTCGGCGGTGAGCTCTCCGGGCATTTCTACTTCCGTGACAACTTCAACGCCGACTCCGGCGCGATCGCGATGGTCAGCGTGCTGTCGATGCTCGCCGAGGGCGACAAGAAGATGAGCGAGTTGATCACGCCTGTGAAGCGGTACGTGCAGTCCGGTGAGGTCAACTTTGAGAACGAAGAGAAGGACGAGGCGATCGCCGCGATCATCGAAGAGCTCGGACCTGGCTCGGACACCGATGCGGATATCGAAGAACTCGATGGGGTGACGCTCGACTGTTTCGATCGCGAAGGCTGGTGGTGCAACATCCGCAAGAGCAACACGGAGCCTCTGCTGCGTCTGAACGCCGAGGCGAGGGACAGCGAGACACTCGCCAGGGCTCTTGCCATGATTGAGCCCATGCTGGGCGTCAAGGTCGCGCACTGAGTACGCTGTAGCAGCGGCGAGGGTCGGTTGTACGCCGGAGGCAAGCCTGATGAATCTCCAGCAGTTCTTTGATCACTGGGCCATCGCAGAGAATCCCTTCCGCGGCGAGGAGGCGAGGCAGGACGCTGTCTTCTCCAAGCTTTCTCAGACCAAAGAGGGCGGCAGACCCAAAGCGGCTCACTCGGACTTCGAGAAGATCATCGGCAGGCTCGAGTTCCCCTCGACTTCGATTGTGTTTGGCGAAAAAGGCTCGGGCAAGACCGCGATCAGGATGCAGATCGCGAAGCGCATCAACGAGCACAACAAAGCCAACCCCGACAAGAAGGTCATGCTCGTCGCATACGACGAGCTCAACACTCTGCTCGACCAGTTCCACCAACGCAGCGGCGGGGGTGAGGTTCTCGACTCCTTCAGCCGGATCAGGCTCGTCGATCACATCGACGGCGTTCTGATGCGTGTTGTGCCGGGCGTGGTCGATGCGATCGTGGGCGAGACCGCCAGCGGCCGTGCGACTGACCTGGGCGAATCGGTGAGACGCACCGCTAGAGGTCTCGACCCGACCAGCCGGAAAGACCTGCTTCTGCTCCAGGCGCTCTACGACCGTCCCGACCGAGCCCACGAGCGGACCGGCAAACTCAGGCGCACGCTGCGCATCGGCTTGCCCCCGATGGTGCTCATGTGGAGTCTCCTCGCCTACGGCGGGTGGGTGCTGCCAGGCTCGGTCCTTGTTGCATTCCTCGCGTTCGACGGCGACCCGCAGAGCACGATCTGGCTCACACTCTTCTT
>WUAK01000342.1 GCA_009827205.1 Phycisphaeraceae bacterium
ACCCGTGCTCATGGACGACGTGTCGATCGTGTTCGAGCAGCCCTGCCTCGCCGACGTCAACGGCGATGGGATGGTCACTCCGACCGACTTCACCGCGTGGATCAACGCTTACAACAACAACATGCCCGAGTGCGACCAGAACGGCGACGGCGCCTGCACGCCCACCGACTTCACGGCGTGGATCGCAAACTTCAACGCGGGCTGCTGACCCCACGTTCGACTCATCCGGGTGTCGTATCGAGAAATATCGAATTCAGACGAACTGAGAGGAAACTCCCTGCTCGGTGCGGAGTCTCATTGACGTATCTTCGGCTCGTATCGAAGTCGCAGTCTCTGAGTCCAGCACAGATGTGCTGATCACAATCGAATCAACTGGCAAGGGGATCCATATGAAACGGATGATCGCTGGCGGTGTCGTTGCGCTCGCTCTTTCCACGAGCGCAGCACACGCGCAAGATATGTTTATGTACGAGTTCGAGATCGAGGTCGTCTCGAACGAGGTTGCCGACAATATCTCGGTGGGCGACCTTGCATCGCTTGAGGTTGGCACCGTCGGGATGCTGAAATTTGTGCTTGAGAATGAACCTGGCGATTATCCCGATTGGAATGGTGACGGGCTCCAGGTGTACAACATCCACGAAATCACACTTGATATCGGAAACATAAGCGCGCAACAGAGTGTCGGTATGTATCCAACTACAACCGCGGTTCAAGCAATGCAACTGGTGAATGATTATATGGTCGATTATCCAGATAGGATTCGCATGGATTTCTTGGGCGGTATCTTTGGGCTCAATCATCCCGAGATTGGACTGTGTAACATTCAAGTGAGTGAAGAAAGCCTTCCAAATGAATTCCCGATGCTCTTTGACAGCACAGATTTGCCAACTTCAGCAAATCTAAATCTTGCAACGACACGACTAATGGTAATTCAACCAGCAATTGCAGGAGTAGGGTGGCGAGTAGACTTCGAAATCATCGCTCTCGAAGGCTCGGTGATCCCCAGTTGCCGCGTCGATGTCAACCGGGACGGGACGGTCTCAGCCGCAGACTTCACGGCGTGGATGGACGCTTACAACAACAGTCTGCCCGGTTGCGATCAGAATGGGGATAGTGCGTGCAACCCAGCCGACTTCACGGCGTGGATCGCGAATTACAATACGGGCTGCTGAGTAGATCCATGCTGATGACGATGTAGTCGGCGCGTCTCGTTTACTTCGCCACGATCACACTCGTGATGCTCTGACGCACCAACTCCTCCATGCTCCATGGGAGGAAGTGGCCCTCGTCTTCGATGATCGTCACGGTTACTTCATCGATGTGCGCAAACTCGCGGCGCATGTAGTCCACGTTCGCCACGGGCACGAGCCTGTCCTTCGTGCCATGCACGATCACGACGGGGCTCCGAACCCGCGAGAGTAAACCGTCGAGTTCGCGGGTTTCCTCGACCGCCGCCATGATCTCGTGGTTGCTCGTGCGCATCGTCCGACCGATCGCGGCGCTGAATGGCCACACACCCGCGACGTGGTTAAACCACCTCGGATTCTCGAGCTCAGGGTCGAGCGAACCCGCGAGGATCACGATGCCCCCGACCCTGTCCGGGTGCTCCGCGGCAACCCTTGCCGCGATCGGGCCCCCTAGTGAGTGACCAACGAGGATGGGCCACCTCCCGTTGCGCTCGACGAGGAGAGGTTCGATCGCTTTCGCTTGTTCCTCAAAGCTCGTGACCGGTACGCGGGGCGCCGTGCGCCCAAAGCCCGGCCGATCAATGGCGATCGATTCGTGCCCCTCGATCGGATCGAGGATGTAGTCCGCAAAGTTCGTCGCGTCGCCCGGTGTGCCGTGGATGTAGATGATCCTGGGCGCTTCCGGATCGCCCGCGCGCAGCGCCGAGACCTCGAACATCGCTTGTGAGTTGTCTTTCGTCGTAAGCTGCATGCTGTAGCTCATCCGCTCGAGGCTGCGGATCTCGCTCTTGGTGAGACTTGGCCCCGGGATGCACCCTGCAAGCGCGCCCGAGACACCGATCAACCCGAGCACCCGCGAACGCTGTATTGCCCTGCCTGAGATCACAAGCACCTCGCTCGCCCGCGGCTGGCCCGCGACACTGCTCCGGATTCGACGCTGCTGCATAACGGATGCAAACGCCGAAGCTGTGAAGACTATTCGTCAAGAAAGTTACGAGCAGACGGAATAATGATGCTCGATACAACTGCATCGATTCCGTTCCGCCACGAATTTAGTCTCTTTTTGTGCGCATATGGACTTTTGTGCGACTCAGAAATGATTACACTTGCAGCAACCGGCCCGGGAAGGCCATTTGGAGACAAGACATGCGCATATGTGTTCCGATCGCTCTTTTTTCCATCGCTTCTAGTGCGAGCGCCGACACGGATCAGATCATCCGATACGAGGTTGGTATTCGCGTGACGGAAAACCACGTCGCTAGCAACGGTCTGGGCGGCGATCTCGCCTTGCTCGATGTCGGAACCGAAGGCGTGTTCATGTTTGATGTAAACCCGAGCGACGAGGTCTTTCCTGTCATCGGTCCAGGGTTTGGAACAGTGCAGACATACCAGGTCCTTGATGTCGGCATTGAAGTAGGAGTTGTCACCGCCTCGGGGCGGGAAGATTCGTATCCCAGCACCGATCCGACATTCGGCTCGTTCATTATCGAGAACGACGCAGTCATCTTTAGCGGCAGCACGATCTCGGATAGCGTCGGGATGTCCTTTACGTTGGATCATCCAGAAATCGGGTTCGCTGGTTTGACGATGGCTCAGAGGTTGCCCGTGTCTGCGGGAGTCACTCCCGAGCTGCTCGATTCACTCGACGCACCGCTCGATCTCGATTTGTCGCTCCTCACGAGCAGTTCGTTCAGCTTGTTCTCAACTCGGCCGGGTCCGTCCAGTAATGTTCGTTTCGAGTTCACGAGCGTGAGTGTGACCGTGATCCCGGCGGCTCCGTCGGCATCGCTCCTTCTCTTTTCGGGCATGCTGGCAGCGCGCCGGAGGCGATAAACTCGGCTGCCTGTGAGGCTTGAACGGGTGCGCGACCG
>WUAK01000343.1 GCA_009827205.1 Phycisphaeraceae bacterium
TCTCGGTGAGCGCGCACGAGAAGCGATCGGGCAAACGCGCCACGCTCCAGGTCATCCCGAACCACGGCTTGTCGCGCGAGGAGATCGACGCGATCGAAGCCGACAGCTTCAGGCACGCCCGCGAGGACATGACAAGGCACCGCGTGGTCGATCTGATCGTCAACTCAAAGCTCGATGTGAAGTGGATCGGTGAGCGGCTCGAGAAGTACGGCGACAAACTCGAACCCGACCAGAAAGCTAAGCTCGAATCGCTGCTTGCTTTGCTCAAGAGCTTCATCGAGAAGGCAGAGTCAGACTGGCAAGCCGTCGACGCGGACGCGTTCTACAAGACGAAGCAGGAGCTTGATGAGTCGAGCGTCAGGCTTCAGGAGATCGGGATCGCGGAGAGCTTGAAAGACTAATCTCAGCCCTTCGGCGGCACACCGATGTCCTCGTTCCAAAGCTCGGGCCTCGCGTTGATGAAATCCTCCATCATCGACGTGCAGCGCAGATCGTGCATGACCACAACCTCTATACCCTCGGCGGTGAGCCAGTCCTCGCGGCCCTGGAATGTCATGTTCTCCCCTATCACTATGCGGGGGATGCGGTGCAGGACCGCGGTGCCCGAGCACATCGCGCAGGGGCTGAGGGTGGTTGCCATCGTCAGCGTGTGCCAGTCTCGGCGCCGGCCCGCGCTACGGATACACACGGTCTCGGCGTGCGCGGTCGGGTCGCCCGACTGGACGCGCTCGTTGTGGCCCAGGGCGACGATGACCCCCTCGGCGTTCATGAGTGCTGCCCCGATCGGGATGCCGCCCTCGGCGAGGCTCTTTCTCGCTTGCTCGACTGCGGCATCGAGCGCGGCGTGGTCCATCTCTTGGCGGGTCATGCTCATGTGTCCGGCTCCGTGGCTGGCGGTATGCTCAAGGCTATGGGCACGAAACACCCCGAGTTTACAAACGCGGTCATCTTCGATCACCCGCTGATCCAGCACAAGCTGACGTGGATGCGCGACAAGACAACGAGCTACAGGCCGTTCCGGGCTCTGATCTCGCAGATCGCGGGGCTCATGGTGTTTGAAGTGACGAGATCCTTCCCCACGAAGGAGGTCACGGTTCAGACGCCCGTGGAGCAGGCACTGGGCAAGCGGCTCGCCGGGCGGGTCACTGTTGTCCCTGTGCTGCGAGCGGGTCTCGGTATGGCAGAGGGGATCCTGGAGGTCATGCCCGAGGCACGCGTTGGGCATCTCGGGATGGCGCGCGACGAGGAGACACTGGAGCCGGCGGTGTATCTGCAGAAGCTGCCGATGGATCTGAACGCGGGGCCCGTGATCCTCGTAGACCCGATGCTCGCAACGGGCGGGTCGGCCTCTGAAGCCGCGACGATCCTTAAAGATGCGGGCGTTGACGATCTTCGGATGATCTGTCTGGTCGCATCCCCGGAAGGACTTTCGCGTATGGCAAAGGATCATCCGGAATTGACCGTGTACTCCGCGTCGGTCGATCGCCAGCTAGACGAACGGGGATACATTTGCCCGGGTCTCGGGGACGCGGGCGACCGGATGTACGGGACTGTCTGACGAGGCTCCGATTTGTTTTTACTCTCGCTCGTACTCTTCCCTTGCCTGCTCACACTCCCTCAGCCTGAAATAGACCGTGCGCTGATTGAGTGGAGTGCACACCGGCCAGGCGATCTCATCCTGAACTCGACCGAAGCGGGTGTGCACAACGTGCTCGTATTCTCTCCCGATGGTGATCGAGTCGTGCTGTCGGGATCGATGCCCGAGCAAGAGACAGGATTAGACTCACTCAAGCAGATTGGCGTCAAGACTGTCATCAGCGTCGACGCTGCGCTACCCGATGTCGAACTCGCAAGTGAGCGAGGCATGCGGTACATCCATATACCGATCAAGTACTCGGGCATCTCTGCAGATGAGCGCGCAGCACTGGCTCTCGCGCTAAGGGAATCAGAGGGGCCGATCTTTGTGCACTGCCACCACGGCAAGCACAGAGGCCCAGCGGCTGCAGCGATCGGGCTCGTGGGGATCGGCGCGTGCACAACCGATGAAGGCCTTGAGCTCATGGAGTTTGCAGGCACCAGCAAGCAATACCCCGGTCTGTTCGAGGCTGTCGGAACTGCGAGCAAACTCGATGAAGCATCGCTTGCGTCTGCAGCGCACCTTCTCGTTGAGACGGCTCGGGTCGAATCGCTCCCTAGCGCGATGGCCGAGATCGACCGCGTATTCGAGAATCTCCTTCTGCTGGAAGCCAACGGTTGGATAGCGCCGGCTCATCACCCGGACCTCTCGGCTGCGTCGGAGTCTGGTCGACTGACTGACTTGTTCCGAGTGCTCGAAACGGACGAGACAACAGAGGCCCGCGATGAGCACTACAGGCTGCTCGTAAAGCGAGCGAGGCTGGATGCCAGACTGCTTGAACTACACATCGAGACGGGTGAACTTGGTAGCGCTGGGCGGGCAGTTGACGATCTTCATAACTCATGCGTCTCGTGCCACGGAAAGTACCGCTGAATCTAGAGATGCGCCGATCTACCTGGCATGACGACATCCACTATTCCTAAGCACTACGCGCACATCCCGACCGAGCAGGGTCGCCCGGAACCCGGATCGCCTCAGTACGACTTCCACTCGATCCGCTACCAGACAATGAACGCACGCCGGATGGAGCACCTGGCGTCGCTTGGCCTGCCGATCGCGGGACGGAGCGTGCTCGAGGTTGGCGCGGGCATCGGTGACCTAACGGGGTTTTTTGTTGACCGCGGGTGCCGGGTCACATCGACGGAGGGACGCGACGAGAACCTCGAGTTGCTGCGCGCTCGATGGGCGGATCACGAACGCGTTCGGATCGAGAAGCTCGGGCTCGACCCGGTGCCGACCGATGCCCCAGAACCCCACGAGATCGTGTTCTGCTACGGGCTGCTCTATCACCTGAGTGATCCGGGCGCAGCGCTCAAGTACCTTGCCGATGCTTGCACAGGGATGCTGCTCTTGGAGACTCAGGCGTCGTTCGGCGATCACACCGATCACACCGCGTAGATCGGAAGAGCACAC
>WUAK01000344.1 GCA_009827205.1 Phycisphaeraceae bacterium
CGCGACGTGGCTCCCAGTGCTCTGGGTGTTCGCCGTCGGCGCGTGTGTGGGGTCACTCGTCAACGTGCTGGTCTACAGGCTGCCCAAGGGGCTCCCGGTCATCGTTCCAAGCTCGCGATGCCCCAAGTGCGACACCAAGCTCACCTTCAAAGAGAACATCCCGATCCTCGGCTGGCTGATGCTCCGTGGCAAGTGCAAATTCTGCAAGCAGCCGATCTCGGCCGAGTACCCGATTGTTGAGACGATCGTTGCTGTCCTCTTTGCTGCGACGTATCTGCTCTGGTACGTCGCGATCCCAGGAAGAGAATGGCTGGGTGTCGAGTGGGGTGTCGTCAAGCCAGAGTGGGCTCGAAACGGTGCTCTCGAAACATGGCCCGCTTTCGTTGTGCTACTGGTTCTTCTAGGTTCGCTCGTTGCGATGACCATCGTGGACCTGAAGACCTATACGATCCCGCTCGTGCTGACATGGGTGCCCGTCGGTGTTGCTGTCCTGTTGCACCCGATCAACACGTTCTTCATCAAGGGAGATTCGCTTCGGTACACCGCAGGTACGCTCGGGGATTGGATCTTTGCGATCCCTGATCCGAGCCGATCGTGGTGGTGGCTCGGGCTCTGCGGTGGGGCACTCATCGGTCTCGTGATCGCCAACGTGCTCGTCTCGGCAGGGCTCATCGGCCGCAGCTTCGCCGACTACGACGAGTGGGAAGCCAAAGCGATCGAAGAAGAGAAAGCCAAAAGAACTTCGGAGGAGGGCGCCTCCGAGGATCATCCTGAGGCGGACACGCCCGAGATGTGGGTCCAATACCCGCACGCCCGTCGCGAGATGGTCAGAGAGCTGGCATTCCTAGCTCCCGCCGCGGCTCTTGGATGGAGCGGTGCAATCCTGGCCCAGAACCTCGGCGGGGCCGCCGACGTGCCGCTCTGGCTCCGCGTGCTGACAGGTGTACTCATGGGATACCTGATCGGCGGGGCTGTCATTTGGAGCGTTCGGATCTTTGGCTCATTCGCGTTCGGGAAAGAAGCCATGGGCCTTGGCGATGTGCACGTGCTGGCAGCCATCGGAGCCTGCATGGGATGGCCTGATGCGGTCCTGACCTTCTTTGCAGCGGTTCTCGTGGGCCTTGTGATGGCTGTCGTAGGTTTGGTTTTCAAAGCCAAGATCGCCCGGATGATGGCCTTTGGCCCTTGCCTAGCGATCGGGGCGATTCTCGTGCTCTTCGCCAAGCCCCTGATCGAGATCGGGCTTGGCGAGCTCATGGGCAAGCCTGGCGGGTTCAATCTCCCCTGACGTGCGGGATCGGACCGGAGCGTATAAGCTGCTGCATCGAACTCATTGCCCCGTGGAGTTTGCGGGGTTTCTAGACCGCTGAGAAGGAGCTCAGATATGCGGAAACGTCGTCGAATCTCATCGCTGATCGTGTGTGGTGTGTGCCTTGGGGGGCTGGTTGGCTGTAACACCGTGCCGCGTGAGGATTACGACGCCGCGGTCGCCGAGTCTGCCCAGCTCAGATCGGAACTCGCCTCTGCTCGCGAGCGTCTGACCGCTGCTAACAACCGGAGTCAGAATCTCGAGCAAGACCTGTTGCTCGCCCAGAGTGAAGTTGAGCGCGCACTCGCTGCTGGCACGACGGGCTTCGAAGGAATTGATGGCACAACAATCTCTAACCGAGGCGCCGATGTTGTTGTCGGAGTTGCCGGTGATGTGCTCTTTGATTCGGGAAAGACCGACCTGAAAAGCAGCTCGAAGTCCACTCTTGACAGGATCGCGAGTGTGCTCGATTCGCAATACCCTGGCCGCAGCATCCGCGTCGAGGGGTACACCGATTCTGATCCCATCCGCAAGAGCAGTTGGAAGACGAATGAACGTCTGAGCGCCGAGCGCGCCATGGCTGTTGAGGCATATCTGGTGTCCAGAGGCGTCAACAACGACCGCATCTACTCCGCTGCTTTCGGATCGTCGCATCCCAAAGCAAGCAAGGCACAGAGCCGACGTGTAGAGATCGTGATCATCGAGTAGGTCACTAGCGGATCAAATCATCGCATTTCAGAGCAGGCACCCCACGCGGGGTGCCTGCTTGGTTTTTGTAGAGCAATGAATCTGGGCAACTCATTACACGAATCCACGTCAGAGAATGACGCCGGGCGTATCCGGCGACCAGAACCAGACTTAACAACCGAACCGGCTCTCGTGGGCCGAAGGAGAACAACCAGATGAAACGCGCGATGATTGCAGCTTCCACTCTTGCACTCGCCTCAGCAGCAGGTGCCCAGTGTGAGTCAAAGACAGCCGGCTCGTGCACCAGCAGCACCCAGGGCACCGCCATGCTCGCCAGCTACACCGAGCCCACAATGAACCTTGTCGAGACCGCGGTCAACGCTGGCTCGTTCGACACACTCGTTGCAGCAGTCAAGGCCGCAGGTCTCGTCGATGCGCTCTCGGGCGACAAGCCCCTGACCGTCTTCGCACCGACCGACGAGGCATTCGCGAACCTGCCCGAGGGCACGGTTGAGAAGCTCCTCATGCACGAGAACAAGGAACTGCTCAAGTCGATCCTTCTTTACCACGTCGTCCCTGGCGATGTTCGCGCTGAGCAGGTTGTTGACCTCACCGCTGCAGACACCGCAGCCGGTCAGCGTGTCTCCATCTCCGTCGTCGGCTCCAACGTTCGTGTTGACGATGCCAACGTCCTGAAGACCGACATCCTCACCACCAACGGCACCATCCACGTGATCGACCGGGTCATCATGCCCAGCACCAAGGACATCGTCGAGACCGCCCTCGAGGCTGGATCGTTCGGCACCCTCGTCGCAGCTGTGAAGGCTGCAGGTCTCGTCGAGGCCCTGAAGGCTGAGGGCCCGATCACGGTCTTCGCACCGACCGACGAGGCCTTCGGCAAGCTCCCCGAAGGCACGGTCGAGAGCCTCCTGCTTCCCGAGAACAAGGGCAAGCTGGCAGAGATTCTGACCTACCACGTCGTTCCGGGCCGCATCTACGCCGACCTGGCTCTCAAGGCCGGTGAAGCAGAGACCCTTCAGGGCTCC
>WUAK01000345.1 GCA_009827205.1 Phycisphaeraceae bacterium
CTGTGTTCTACAAGAAAGTGATCAAGCCAGGTCATGACCGCATGAAGGCTGTCATCAAAGGCATTCGGCCTGAGATTACCGACGATGAGACCCTCGAAATTTTGGCGTTTAATGTTATCTGTCAGTGCGTGATGGTCCGAATTGGACAAGGAATCATCAAGAAATTACTGGGGACTCGTCGTCTCAAAGAGGACTCTGTCACGCGGATCTCCCAGCTCATTGCGGACGTGTCGCTCGCTGGCATCAAGAACACCGAATTCTAAGACTTTTTCGTGATGGTTTGCAAGCGAATATCCATTCGGATAGTATCCAGTTGGATAGTCATCCTAGTCGCCTAGGCCAAGCTGGCGATGTATACCCCGTCAAACAGCGGTAGGAATGGAGTCTTAGCTTTGTCACGAGCAACTACATCACATAGCGTAGTTCCCCTTAAAGCTTCAGGGCGGTCGAGTAGATCGGTTCTCACAATGATGACCTTGGTCGTTCTATTTGGCCTGAGTATCGCCGGTTGCAAACGTCAGGAAGCCTCAGGAACAGCAGCGCCACCAAAGCCCGTTTCGGTGGCGATTTTGAGCTCAGGGGTCCCGCGGACAGAGACGTTAGTTGCGGGAATTGTAGAGCCCTTTCGACGATCTGAAGTGTGTTTTGATGTATCGGGACTCGTTGCTGATGTCGTTGATCTCGGAGAGTCGGTAAATGGACCGCAGCTAGATGGCAACGGTGGGTTGCTCCTTAACACGGAAGGAGGTGTGGTCCGCGAAGGTGCAGTTCTCGCGACCCTTGATTCCACCCGGTTCCGCCAGGCAGTGACAGCAGCGGAGTTATCTCTGGCATCAACAGATCGTCAGATTGACGCACTCAGAGTTGAGCTGAGTACTGTTTATCCAGCTCGAGTCGAAAGTGCACGAGCGTCAGTGGCTGCCGCGTCTGCCGACGTTGCCTCAACGCGGGAGGCCGTGACTGCAGCAGAATCTGAACTCGAACTCGCGAGAACAACAGTTGAGCGTGATCGTGTGCTTATCTCATCAGGCGCAGTCGCGCAGTCGGTGCTCGATCAGAGTGAATCCAACTTTCGTACGGCTACAGCGAGCCTTGCTCAGACGCGTGCTTCGCTTGATGCAGCCTTGCAAATCGAGCAATCCGCGATTGCTTCACAAACTGAGACCGAAGGTAACTTGAGTGTGCGGCAAGCTGACCTTGAGTCTCTTCGGGCATCTCGCGCCGAGCTCATAAACGTGCTAGAACAAGCAAAGACTGATTTGGACTCTGCCACTCTCCGCGCCCCCTTTCAGGGTAGAGTGACAGCACGTTACATGGAACGGGGTTCGTTTGTGAACTCCGGGACTCCAATAGTTGAGCTCACAATGGAAACCGTGGTCAAAGTAGTGATGACCGTCTCGGCGAAAGATGAGCGGCTTATCTCGTTAGGCATGCGTATGCCGATCTACTTTGGAAGTGCGTTAGACGCTGATGACTCCACGACTTTAACTGGGACTGTGTTCGAGAAGGCGAGTGTCGCAGATAGAGGAACTCGTACTTTCAGGATCGGTCTCATTCTTCCCAACCCAATAGTCCAAGGGGTGGGAGATGTAGTTGGTTTCGAAGGGGCCTCACTCAGTGACCTGTTTCCCGCCATCCAACTGCCAGGCACACCCGATGATCACCTTTACGTCAACGTAGCCTGTGTTCTTGAGCGTGATGGACAGTCGTTCGTGCTCGCACTCCCCGATGATATTGAGCAAGCAACGGTAACGGGGGCATTGCAAGTACCGCGCGTCGTTCCAATCACCTTGACAAATGATTGGGAGCAACTCGATACCGAGACACTCCGTCGGATTGAACCGACCACAGATCTATCCGCGAACGAGACGCTCGTTCGGAATCCAAGTGAAATCGACCGATCAGGCGTAGTCGTAGGTACGAGACAGTTCACCCTACGGCCGGGGGATGTTGTACGGGTAGGACTCGAAGCATCTTTGCCCGAGCCCGGTATCTGGGTGCCGGCTACTGCAATCGTTTCTCGAAGCGGCGATAGTTTAGTTTTTATCGCAAGCGAAGGTGTTGTGCAGGAAGTGACAGTGAATGTGTTGGAGACTTCTGGAGGATTCCGGCGTATCACAGCACCTGAGATTAGCGAAGGTGACGCCATCGTCGTTCGGGGGATGCAGTACCTATCTGACGGAGATTCTGTGACTAGCCAGTTTGTAGCGAGTGAGGGTGATCGATGAATCTCTCCAAGCTAGCGATTTCTCACAAGCCAGTTACACTCGTTGTCATGGTAATCGTCGTGTTCTCAGGGATCATGACATTTACTTCTATGCCTAGGCGTGAAGATCCTCGGATCACAATTCGTGCCGCCTTAATTGAAACCTATTGGCCGGGTGCTTCTGCGTTGCGCATGGAGGAGCTGGTTACAGATCCGCTTGAGGATGCCATTGCGCAGCTTGAAGATGTTGATACGATCGAAAGTTTCTCGAGAACCGGATACTCTCGCATTGACATCACACTGGTTGATGAGGTTCTTGAGGATACGCTCGATCAGACTTTCGACCTTGTCCGCGACAAGGTCGACATGGTGCGTGGATCGCTCCCGGATGGCTGTGGTGCACCTTTCGTGAACTCTGATTTTGGCGATGTATCGTCGGTTTGTGTCGTTATCCATACGACCGGATCTGGGAGTGATACGCCTTTCTCGTACCGCGAGCTAGAGCTCGTAGCTGAAGACCTTGAAACTGAAATCAAGCGTCTTGAATCTGTCGCAGGCGTGTCCACAATGGGTGTTCCCGATGAGACGATTACACTCGCGATAGATGCTGCCCAATGGGCCAAGCTAGATATCACCCGAGAAGAGTTAGCGGCTGCCATTGACGAGCGGAACATAGCAAATAGCGGTGCGACTCTCGTGACTCCAGAGAGGAGATACCCGATTCGACCCCCGGGCGAGTTGCTTTCAACCGATGAGATCGGTAGCGTGCCGATTCGATCAGTAGATGGGCAGCGATCAGTAGCCCTGCGTGACCTTCCGTTTGAGATTTCACGG
>WUAK01000346.1 GCA_009827205.1 Phycisphaeraceae bacterium
CCGTCCATTTCGGGTTGATGAGCGCCAGCAGCGCCGGCGCCGTGAAACCCTCTCCGAATAGCGAGTGCCTGATCTCGTTCCATTCACCGGCGACGCGACCGAAGAAGTCCTTGCTGTCGAGCTTCCGCTCGGTCAGCACTAGCTTGAGCCGCCGCAGATCGTCGTCGTGGTCTGGCTGGCCGCGTAGCTGATCACGAACAGCCATCCACAGCGGGCGGAGTTCGGGACTCAGGTCATCCAGCAGAAGTCTGTAGAGCGTGGCGGTTCCGACAGATCGTTTGACGATCAGCCCAACTTCACTGAGCGCTTTGAGATGCCTGCTCGCGGTGCTCTGCGGAATCTGGATGATCTTGGACACCTCCCCGACCGAGAGTTCCTCGATCTCGAGCAGCCTCAAGGTTCGCAGCCTGACCGGCTCGGCGAGAGCCGAGAGAGCCTGGGATACGGGTTGGAGGACCTGTTTCGTATTCATCCGTTCTTCCGGATGAATGGTACAAAGCAATTCTCAGATGTCAAATCGGCCTTGGGAGAATCAGGTGAAAATGAAGGGCTTGGGGGGGCTCAGCCTCGCTCTGCGGGCGGAATCGAGTAAGCAGGTCCGGGAATCTCGCCGAGGGCACGGATGTCGTCCATCACCTGCTTGTTCTCTGGATCGATGAACAGAGCCATTCTCAGCCTTTCGAGCTGGCGAGCTTCATCGCCTACGAGCCCGTAGAACTCTGCGAGTTCCATCTGAGGCTGGAGGTTCAGCCCCTGATCCAGCTTCGCCGCAAAGAGGAGTGCCTGCTCGGCTTCGTCAGGATCCCCGACCCTGGCAGCAAACCTGCCGAGCCTAATGTAGTCATCAATCTCTTGGGTCTTCTGAGCCCGGCCGCGCAGGAGCTTGAAGAGCTCCTCCTGCTGACCCATATCGACCAGCGTGTCTGCTGTACCTTCGATGAATCGCTCGTCCTGATTCCTGAGCTCGAGCCCGAGGAGGAACTGCTCACGGGCGAGCGAGGGGCGATTGTCACCAAGATAGGCGGTTGCGAGCTTGTATCGGCCTTCAGGATCCAACGGACGGCGCTCTACGAACTGCTCGTAGAATCCAGCTGCTTCGCCGTAATTACCCGCTTCAAGGGCATTGTCGCCGTAGATACCTAGTGCGTTAGTCGATGGTCCTGATTCGCAGCCTCCAGCTGCCAGAACTACCGCCATCACTGTTCCGATTGCCAATCCATGTGCACGCATCACCGAACCTCCGTTCTTCAGGCCAAGCAGTTTAGCGGGTCTTCCCCCTGTCGGTTGCTCTGGGATGCACCTAGTCTCATTCGTGAAACGTTCAGTCGTACTCAGGCACACGCTTTCCGACGGATCCTGGCACTACGACTGGCTTGTGCAGCGTTCGGCCGACCCAGATGATCTGGTGCCGACGTTTCGCACCGGTCACACCAGGCCCGATCAATCACGCTCGTTCGAGGCTGAGCAGATAGGCGATCACCGCGCGTTGTATCTCGATTACGAGGGCAGCGTCTCTGGCGGCCGAGGTGAGGTCGTGCGAACGGTCACCGGCGAAATTCTCAGCGTTACCTGGGGGGGCGACGTCATCGGTCTAGAGATCAGGTACCCAGACGAAGTCGTCGTGTACGTGGGCGAGATTGTTGAGAGCGGCCGGTGGAACTTCACCACCCGATGATGGACCGCAGCATCCCGAAACGTCGATAAACACGACGATGTGTGGCATCCTCACAATCATCGGGCAGGACCCGGGCAACGACCATGTCGTTCGCATGCGCGACACCATGACACACCGCGGTCCAGATGGCGCCGGACTCTGGCGCGGCACAGGCCTCGTCATGGCGCACCGAAGGCTCGCTGTCATCGACACTTCTAACAAGGGGCTCCAGCCCATGCACTCTGCCGACGGCAGACACGCCCTCATCTACAACGGCGAACTCTACAACGAATCCCAGCTCCGCGAGGCGATCGGGAAATCCGAGGAGTCATACCGATCCCATTGCGATACCGAAGTACTCATCGAACTGCTCGCGTGCAGTGGTGCGCAAGCGATCGATGCGCTGCGGGGGATGTTTGCGTTCGTTTGGGCCGACCTCACCAGCCGCAAGGTGTACGCGTGCCGCGATCAACTGGGAGTGAAACCGCTTTACTGGGCGCGGACCGGACAGTCGATCACAATCGCAAGTGAGATCCCCGCTATTCTCGCACATCCCGAGTTCTCTATTCAGCCAGACATCGTCGCAATCTCCGGCTACCTCACAACCGCGCGGGTCGAACTCGACGACCGAACGATGTTCGATGGGGTGCACGCCGTACGACCGGGCGAGATCCTCGTATTCGATCTAGACAACCCACTCGTTCAACCAGAGCGAACCACGATCAACGCTCCATTGCACCGTTCACCCGCAACACCGCACGAGATCCGCCACGCGATCGAACAGTCGGTGCTCGCGCATCTCCGCACCGATGTTCCGATCTGCTCGCTCCTCTCAGGAGGCCTCGACAGCACAATCGTCGCGAGCGTTGCAGCCCCTGCGCTCCCCGGGCTACGCACTTACTGCGCCGGAGCGGAATCCGAATCGGGTGATCCAAGTTACGCGCGAACCGTTGCCGCGGAGCTCGGTACTCAGCACACCGAGGCGATCGTCAATCGAGAAGGCTTCGTTTCAATGTGGCAAGACGCCGTCAAGTTGCAGGGGCTGCCCATGTGCACGCCCAACGAGGTCGCGATTCGAACGATCGCGCGTGCGCTTCGAAACGACGGCTGCGTTGTTGCACTCACGGGAGAGGGGGCCGACGAGCTCTTCGCAGGGTATGAGATGCCCATGCGGCTCGCAGCCGAACACGTGCAAGCCGGGAACGCCGAACCCGGTAAATTCCAGTTGCTCTCAAACGCGTGGATGCCTCCCGATATGAAGCAGGCTGTCCTCATGCCAGACCTGTACCGCTCACTCGAAGGCGATACTGCTCTGTTTGAGACATTCGAGCATCTTTACTCGAGCGCCGCTGAAGGAGCTGCCTGCGAACGCGGCGCGCATC
>WUAK01000347.1 GCA_009827205.1 Phycisphaeraceae bacterium
CGAGTCCCGGGCTGATACTGGTCCTTGCCGCCATGACACTTCACTCCAGTCGGCAGTCGCGCCGAATTCACCATGCCCGTGCGTCGCGCTCCAACGCGAGCCGAGCGAAGACTCATTAAAGCTGTCAGCTTCGGGCCCTATGCCCGGGGCTTGCCGCCGATTCGGGGGCGATCCATCACCCGCGCCGAGGCGGCGCCACCGGTCCCGACCCCGCGAGGCCGACACCCGTCTAGCGAGTCTCGCCGGTTGACCCCCCCGCGTCAAGCCCCGGAACCCGCTCACAATACGAACCATCGCCGTTTTCTGTTCCCAAACCCAAGATTGGAGAGGTCCTCCGACCCGGGACCCAGCGGAAGACCCGAGCAGCGACCCGGGGAAATGGGCTAGTCTGACTTAACATGCTCTTGACAATGCCAATGCAAGCTTCTCTCGATCTCCTCACGCTGAGCCAGGCCACCGCCACCCCTGCCGGCGAACTCGCGTTCGGCGAGGTACTCCTCAGGATCAGTATGGCCGGGGCTCTCTGCTTCCTCGTGGGCTGGGAGCGCAAGATCGCCGACAAGCCAGCCGGCAGGCGCACGATGGCGCTCATCGGCGCCGGAGCCGCGGCGTTCACGGTCATGGGCGTGCAGATCGCGAGCCAGATGGAGTACCGCGACGGCCTGCAGCTCGACCCGACACGGATCATCTCTTACATCATCTCGGGCGTCGGCTTCCTCGGCGCCGGAGCGATCCTGCACTCCAAGCGCGGCATCTCGGGGCTCACGACCGCCGCCGCCATCTGGGCGTCCGCTGGCATCGGCGCCGCCTGTGGCCTCGGGCTCTTCAAGATCGTCATCGCGCTTTTCGGCGTTGTGTTCTGCGTGCTCTGGCTGCCCTGGATGACGGGCTTCGTCGGGAACGGGGAAGATGAGTATGAAGCGGACGACGAATCAGAGACGAGCGGCTAATCCGACCACGTCATGCGCGCCGGCGACGAACCAGAACAACCGACGACATTAACGCGAGTGCTGCTGTTCCCGGAGCGGGGACGATATCGAGACTAAAGGACACACCAGCAATCTCTCCAGCGCTAGAAAAAAGCGTGTACTCTCCCGCTGGAAGAATGCCTTCTCGTACATCCCCATCAAGCACTACGCTGTCTCTATTAAGCGCAAAGACCGTGCCTGACTCATTTACCAGCGATACACCAAAGCCCGCTGCGTCTGGGTGCTGTCCATAACTCAGAAGTTCTGCGCGATACTCCGACGGCTCACTGATCATGAATGTTGTTGTCATACTGGAGAACTGATTCCCTATGAAGATTTCAGTGGCGGCATCGTAATCAGCGGACTGAGACACATTCAAAGCGAGATGACCATTGCTGCTCAATGAACCTATCGCTGCGAGTCGTGCTGTCGAAATTTTGTCGATAAAAAACGGATTGTCGCTGTTTAAAATCTCACCGCCTTGCACAGTCAGATCCAGCGGCAGCAGTTCATAGCCGCCTTGTAATTCCAGTGACTCATCCCGGACGAAATCAAAGTTTACAAAGTCTGCAGGGTCGCCCATACCATTCCAGACATACGTTCCAGGCACATCAAGGTCAACGAAGAACTCGAGGTCTGTCACCTGAGCGCTAGCGGCACCCGCGAACACAAGACCAGCAGCAACAGCGTCAAACACACTTCTCATCTGCAGCATGGCGAGCTCTCCTGAATGCGCGTTCAGCGTACAACAAGATGCTGCTGATTGCGATATTCAAACCTACACAAGTACGAGAATTGACCAAAGAAATCAGATGCTCCATATCCCGTCTCAGGAGCATCGATTCATGTACTCTGTACATAATCGCTGACGCTGTATTTATCTTTCTAGGAGGTTTGGTATGAAGATCATCGGTAACGCAGGTCTCTTGCTCGCGCTGCTCGGCGCAGCTCTCCATTCTTCAGGGTGCGGGAGTACTGAGATGTACTCTTTCTCAGGGCGCGATACTGTCGCGGAACGCCGCGTCGTACCCAACAAGAACCCGGGATACGCGCAGACCAACGACGATTACCGCTTCACACCCTCGCGCATGCTCGCCGAGGGCGAGATCGAGGGGCGCCGAACGCTTGGCACACCGATCGGGCTCGACAACCGGAACATCCTGATGATCCCGTTCGCGATCGAAGACCGCAAGGGCACCTTCGACGACAACGATCCTTACAACACAGGACGGGGCACGGGCTCAGGAATGAAACTCGGCACCACCACGTACGACGGCATGCAGGCCTCTTCAGAACCCCGAGGCGGTGAGGTCCGCTGGCACAACGTTTTCTTCCACGATCTCGACACAGGCGAGGATTGGGCGCTGCTCGATTCGCGGGCGGTTGTCAGCCACTACCAGACTTTCTGGACGCGAGAAGCCGGCGAATGGAACAAGACGACCGACCTGATTGTCTTCGCGGTGACCAGCATCGATTCCGATGGCGACAACGTACTCAATGACGACGACGCAAGAATGATCTATGTCTGTGATGGTGACGGCAGGAACCCACGACGGATCTCGCCCGAGAACGCGCAGATCATCGGGTTCAGGCTCGACCCTGATGCACGCAGGCTCTGGCTCTCGGCGATCGTTGATTCAGACAACGACGGCGAGTTCAATCCCATCGATGACCGCATCCCCTACTACTGCGATCTCGATTCCGGTGAATTGGCAAGACCCATCGTGAGCGACAAACTGCTGGAATCGAGCGACCGCATCATGGAGAGACTCAGCTCGGTCGATGTTGAGTAGGTGCATCTAGAATCCTCGATCATGGCTGAACGCACGCAGGAACCCCACGCCGTCCGAATGACATGGCGCAACCTGCTGTTCCTGCACTGGCGGGTTCCGGCCAGCACGATAAGGCCACTGGTGCCCGAGCAACTAGAGATCGACACGTTCGATGGCTCCGCGTGGATCGCGCTCGTGCCGTTCGAGATGACCGAGACATCGTTCAAGGGTGTCCCGCCTCTGCCCGGGCTCTCACGGTTCTTC
>WUAK01000348.1 GCA_009827205.1 Phycisphaeraceae bacterium
AGAAGAAGACGACTCGTAAGCGGTCTACAAAGAAGAAGCCAGCGGCCAAGAAAGAGAATCCACCCAGCGAGGTTGTCGAAGCCAAGTCTGACGCACCCGCTGCGAAGAAGCCTAGATTGCTGTACTCGGGCAGCAGGCGGAAGCTCAAGCCAAGCGAGAAGGCCGCGATCGGCGACGAATAAGCCATGCCAGACCCCAAGCGCATTCTGATCCTCGGCTCCACGGGATCGATCGGTACGCAGACGCTGGATGTCATCGAGCATCTGCACCGGGATGGCTCGGGACACCACTTTGAGATTGTCGGTCTCGCAGCCGGCCGCGGTAGCGACCTGCTCCGCGAGCAGGTGTCGCGGACGGGTGCGAGAATCGTCGCGACCGCCGATGCTTGCGTCATTGAAGAGTGCGAGAAGCACTTCGCGGGCGATGGTGCCGCGGCGGAACTTGTGCGATACGCGCACGAGCGTGTCGGTGTCGATCTTGTCGTCGGAGCGATCGTTGGCTCCGCGGGAATCGGTGCAACGCTCGAAGCGCTCAGACTCGGTATAGACGTCGCGCTGGCGAATAAAGAAACGCTCGTCGCCGCGGGCGAGATCGTGGTGCAGGAAGCGCAGCGCACCGGCGCGCGCCTATTGCCGGTGGACAGTGAGCACTCAGCGCTGTGGCAGTGCCTGCAGGGACAAACGGAGACGAAGCCTCCGATGGAGCTTCCTGGCTCTGTCACAAAGATGACGCTTACCGCCAGCGGTGGCGCACTTCGGGGGATGGCCGCCGAGGAAGTCAGGGGTGCAACCCCCGCGATGGCGCTGGCTCACCCGAATTGGTCGATGGGGCCCAAGGTCACCGTTGACTGTGCATCGCTCATGAACAAGGGTCTCGAACTTATTGAGGCGCACTGGCTCTTCGGCATCGGCGCGGACCGGCTCGGTGTCCTCGTGCACCCGTCTTCGACCGTTCATTCATTCGTCGAATACGCCGACGGGTCTGTGATCGCTCAGCTTGGCGCTCCGGATATGAAGGCCCCGATTCAGTTCGCTCTGACCTATCCCGAGCGGCCTGCCGGTATCGCGCCGAAGCTGGATATCGCGAAGCTTGGGACGCTCGAGTTCTACGAGCCCGATGCCGAGACATTTCCGGCGCTCGGGCTTGCGTTCGATGTGATCCGCAAGGGCGGTACATCTGGCGCGATCCTGAACGCGGCAAACGAGGAAGCCGTCGCGGCGTTCCTCGCGCCGGAGAACAATGATGGCACTCTTGTTCCGTTCGGACTCATCACTGATCTTGTCGCACAGGCGATGGACGCTTTGGAGTCAAAGCCGATTGAGAGCCTCGCCTGTGTTGATCGTGCCAGCGAAGAGGCGCGCGCGTTCGTGCGTGATCAGCTCTCGGCGCGCGCTTGAGCCAAAGACTGTTCTCAAGAGCGAATAGAAAAGCCGGGTCCCGAAGGACCCGGCTGAAGTGAGTCATGTTGTCGCGATCTGTTTAGATGTCGTCGGTGTTGTAGATAAACACGGCTTCGAGTGCCCGGCTGATACGGGAGCTGGCCGAGGTCAGGTGTGCGCGTGTGTAGTCGTCGAGCTTGCCGTTGTGCGCGAGGGTGTTATCGATCTGTGTCTTGAGGTTGGTCAGATGCTCGGTTGAGAGCGTCCGGACCGGAGCCGCGGCAGCGCCTGACATCGTGCCGGGGCGCGTGAAGTCGATCAGCCTGTCGATGAGGCTGAGCTGCAGGTTGCGCCTGAAGCTCGAGATCATCGGCTGACGCTCGGTGAACGTCTGACGGGGCGCCTCGGCGATCTCGCTGAACGCCTCCTCGACGACCGCGTTCATGACCTCGGGCAGCGTGATGGTGTCCTCGTCGGACGTCACGCGGAACTCGTTGTCGTAGACGTTCTTGAGCGTGGTGGGATTCATGATCATCGTGAGCGAAGCGCCCATGATGCCGTTGACCCGGTCGTGGATCGGGAACGCGGGGTCGGCAAAGTAGTTGCCCCAGCGGTCTGACCAGTTGTCAGCCGAGAGGTGCGTGATGATCTCGGGGCTGAGCCCGAACGCCTCGTCGCGGAAACCGTTCTCGAGGACGTACTTGAGCGCTGCGCGCTGCTTGTCGGCCTCGACAACCACGAGCGGTGGTCTGCCGTTCGGATCGCCCTTCTTGTCACGGTGCACGTACGCTCCGCCGATCCAGTTGGCCATGATCGAGACACCAGACATCTGCTGGTTCAGTGTGATGTTGTACCCACGCGTGGCGCGGCTCCAACTATCGCCATCATCAACAAACTTGTCCATCAGACGATCGCGGTACATATCGACCAGGCGTTTCTGGTTCTCGCAGTAATCGAGGGGCCAGGCTGCGAAGTCGTAGCGGCGAGCGAGCGGGTCGATGCCCCACGTGTCGTAGTCGGTCGCGTAGGGGATGTCCTTCTCGGCAGCGAGCTTGACGGTTTCCTCGGGTTTCTCGCCGTAGCCGTACTCGATGACCCAGTAGTCGTAATCGCCGAGCGCGACCATCGCGTAGTCGCCCTGGATTTCACCCGAGTCCATGTTGATGTTGATCGGGTTGTAGTCCATTACGGAAGCGGTGAATGCCCTGCCCTTGACCTCTTCCGAGTTGATCTCGGCCATCGAGTACTGGCTGGACGCCTTGAAGTTGTGGCGCAGGCCCAGTGTGTGACCGACTTCGTGCGCGACGAGGTCAGCGAGCATCGGGCCGATGAACCAATCGGGCATGCCGTCGAGCATGTCTGAGTTCTCGTCCTCGGCATCGTCACCCAGCATCTCGCGTGCGACCTCGAGGTGCATGCCCATCATGGCAACGTCGAGCCCCTTGCCACGCGAGGCGAGGCACATGCCGTTGAACTCGGACTGAACACCGAGCTGGCCGTCGTACTCGTTGTCTCCGAAGAGGGTGTTGTCCACCATCGCGGCGGGGTGTCCGCCGTAGCGTTGCACGCCGCGCTG
>WUAK01000349.1 GCA_009827205.1 Phycisphaeraceae bacterium
GTACTGCTGGGTGACGACATACTGGTTGTGGGAGAGGTCGTCGAAGTCGATCAGGCGAACAGTCGTGTGCTCGTGATTCTTGCCGAAGGGCATCGAACGGTCACCGCGCAGCCACGCCGTGAACTCCTCATTAGCCTTGATGAGCCCGTCGCTTCTCACCGATAGGACGACCGCCCGCAGCTTATAGAGCACCTCCTCGGCGCGGTCTGGGTTCTCGGCGATCTCCGGGTTGAGACGGAGCAGCGCCTCTCGGACAAACGACTCGACGAACACTTCCTGTGGCTGACGTGGCACATCGCCCGGTGCGAGGTAGTGCCAGCCAAGTCCGCTGATGCGCCCGGTTCGACGGGCAAGCCCAGGCCCAACAGCTGTATGGTGAGTGACGCCCCCGCAGAGGAGATCGCGGAGAAATGCCTCTACAGTATTTGCCTCGTTGAAGGTCATTCGGCTCCTCCCGCGAGCGCACGCTCGGCCAGCAAACGAAGTGCACCTCGAGCCGTTGCCGCGCGTGCCCCAGCGCTCTCGTGCGCTGAGTCCGCCTGGGCGAGGACTTCCACGATCTCCTGTTGCACCCTGATTGAGGGTTCCCAAAAGGGGAACGCCGACACAAAGCTGCAGTTGAGCGCCTGTTGATTTGTGCCTTGGCTCCAGAGACGTAGGAGTTCGTACTTCGCCTCGAGTTGATAGAACAGAAAGGAAGGATCGACATCAGTCCCGGGCACCACCGCTGCAAAATTCTGGTTGATGGTGGCATCGAACATCAATCGAGCCGCCATACCGCGCGTCTTACCCTGACCTATCATTGCAATGAGCGTCGAGCCTTGTGGGATAACATCAAGCGAACATTCCTGAAGTGCCCTCTGGGTGATGAGTTCATCGGCTGCTTCGATCTTCCGGTCGTTCACTTTGCCCGTGGGCAGCCAGGGAACGTCACCACCCCAGTACTCAGGTCGGCTCCGCCGTGGCGTAGTGCCGTTGCGCACACTCGCTACGGCACCGACGGTCGTGTTCGCTTCCTCGTGCGCCTCGAGGAAATAGAGCTTCTGAAGGGACTGGCGCACCTGTAGGGCCGCTTCAACCGTGTCCTGAAAGGCATCCGCTACCGTGCGTGACGACTCAAGCAGCCGAACGATTCTCTGCTGTTCCTCGAAAGGGGGAAGGTCGAACTGATAGTTCGCCAGGCTCTTCCAGTTCGTTCGAGGCGAGAGAGATCCCGCTGAAGTGCCTACCGCATGGTTGAAGAAGGCATCGGTCTCGCAGATGAATGGAAGCAGCCCCGGATGCAGTACTGACGTGTCCTTCGGCTCAAGAACGTAAATGTCCCCCGAGCACACGCCTTCGAAGTCGGCCACCGCAACTTTGCGTTGATAGGCGCGGCGCTTGCCGAACAAGATCTGACCCGGACGGAAGCGGTTCGTGAAAGTCGTGCCCTCCGCGACATCCCCCCAAGACCGCACCCGGAGGTCGCCGGGATCGATGTGCTCGAGCCCGACATACCGTTCCAAGCCGTCTGCCTCCGGGTCCTTGCTCTTGTCCTTGTTGAGTCGAACGACCTGGCCGAAGCCTACCCGCCTCCAGCCTGACTTGAGCTCACCCACTGGCCACCTCCTCGGCGACGAGTCCTTCAAGGGTGTTCACCATCGCGTCCATCTGCAGCCAGAACGAACGCCCCTCCTGCTCCCACTCGGCCCAGACATCCGCAAAAGAACGGTCATCTCGGACTCCTTCGGAATCGGTCGCAACACGCTTCACGTAGAGAGGGATGGATAGACTGTGGTCGCGTGCAGCAACCTCATCGAGGGTCGCAACGGTAGCGAATCCGGCGTCGGTGCTGAACTCCTCGTAGGCTTCGCGGATTCGCTTCTGATGCTCCGGACGAAGGAAACTCACACCCTGTTCTCGGGAGATCTCGTTCACGGCATCGATGAACAGGATTTGTCCCTTTCGGCGTGGAGGTTTGCGGCTTCGGCAGAAGACAACACACGCCTCCATGGGAGAGTTGAAGAACAGATTCGGCCCGAGGCCCAGCACACACTCCACCAAGTCGGATGAAATGAGCTTTCTGCGCATCTCAGCTTCTTCGCGACGAAAGAGTACGCCGTGGGGAAAGAGGACGGCACAGCGACCGGTCCGTGGGTCCATGCTCTTAAGAATGTGCTGGAAGAATGCGTAGTCGGCGCGCCCCTGGGGCGGGGTACCGAGGAAGTTCCGTCCCCACGGATCCGATGCCCACGCTTCTCGGTTCCACCGCTTGATCGAATAGGGTGGGTTGGCCAGTATCACGTCGAACGTGCGCAGTCGATCACGCTCCGTGAACACCGGACGGTCCAAGGTGTCGCCTCGCTGAATGTCAAAGTCCTCGACCCCATGAAGCACGAGGTTCATGCGGGCGATCGACGCCGTCATGTGGTTGCGCTCTTGGCCATACAGCTTGAGAGTTCGATGTTCACCACCCGCTCGCTTCACCTCGGCTAGCGCCGAGAGCAGCATGCCGCCCGTGCCGCAAGTAGGGTCGTAGATGCTCTCTCCCGCCTGCGGGCAGAGCATCTGGGCCATGAGATGAACTAGAGTCCGGTTGGTATAGAACTCCTGGGCCGTGCTGCCGCCATCGTCCGCGAACTTCCCAACCAAGTACTCGTATCCGTCTCCAAGGGAGTCCTCGGGCACGCGGGCGATAGAGAGCGTCTGGCTAGAAAAGTGCTCAAGCAGGTTCTTCAAGGTGCGGTCGGGCAAGCGCTCTTTGTTTGTCCAAGGAGCATCCCCGAAGATCCCGTCGAGACGCCCGGGGTTCGCGGCTTCGATAGCCCTCATCGCATCTTGGATTGAACGACCAACATCCTTGGCTGCGGAGCGCACCTGACTCCAGCGTGCTCCGG
>WUAK01000350.1 GCA_009827205.1 Phycisphaeraceae bacterium
AGTTCGTCGAGCGTGGGCAGCGGGTCGTCCTCTGGCTGCGCGTGCGCGCCAGCAATAGTGACCAGCGCTGCAAACGAGACTGTGTGCAGTGTGCGCAGAATCACGGCTGCCCTCCCTCTTGGTCAACCTCGGGCGGGGGCATCGGTATTCCGTCGCCCTCTCCTTGTTGCTGTTTCATCTTCTCGATCAGCACCTCTCCCTGGCTGGCGATCTCATCCTGCAGATCACCGATGGCGCGTGCTTCCTCAGGAGTCGATCCGAAGTCCTCGATCATCCGTGTCTGATCGAGCAAGTCCTGCTGCATTGCGCGCAGCAGCCTCAGTTCCGCGATCGGTGGGATGAGTTCTTCTTGTTGATCGCCTGGCTGCATCTGCGAGCCTTCGCCTGATCCGCCGTCGGCAAACTCGGACTCGCCCTGCTCGGGGTCTTCGAGCGCTTCGATCAGACCACGCAGGAGCGATTCGACCGAAGCCTGCTGTCTCGCGTGTCTGCGTTCGACCTTGCCCGCGACAAACGAAGTCCCGATGTCGTCGAGCTGCGTGTCGATTCGTGTGTGGGCAAAGTCGAAGACGCCCGCGGTGAGAATCTCCTCGTACGACGCGGGGATCTGGCGCAGCGATTCTCGGAGCTCCTGCTCGAGCCTGCCAAGATCCCTCGCGTCGGCGCGCTCGCGCCTCGAAAGCCGGTCTTTGACGAGAGGCAGCGTCTGCTCGCTGATCGAGACCTGCATCGTCAGGGCCTCGGTGTACGCGGCCTTGAGCTCTTCCTTGCGGCGCTCACGCTCTCGATCTTCCGCGTTGTCTAGTTCTTCCTGTGCTTCTTCGAGCGCAGCTTCGAGTCTCGTGAGGCTCGTTTCCTCGTGCCGCTCCGCGAGTGCGCCATCACCCGCGTCGAGCGAGATGATCGCATCGGTCTGTGCGCTGGCGGCTTCACCAAGCAGGCCCGCGACGCGCACCGTCTCCGGGCTCTGGCTCGCCTCGTCGATCACCGCGAGCGTGTTCCGATGAAGCGAAGCCATGCCACCGGTCAGCTGGCCGACCTCGCCCGCGGCTTGGTTCGTCCGCACGAGCGCTGCGAGTTCGCTCTGTTGTGTTCGAATGAGCGCCTCTACCGATTCGATGATCGAGAGCAGCGCCCGCTTGAGTTCCTGATCGCGCTGCTCCTCGGCTTCCTCGAGGTCTTCGAGCATCTGGCCCAGCTGATCCATCGCCTGCTGTTGCTGGCGGCCCGCGTCTGTGGTGTTGTTGCTCTGCACGCTGTCGGAAGCCCGCTGGAGTGACTGGGGCACGCCCTGCTCACGGCCCCGGCGGGCGGCGGCGCGCATCGCGGTGGATTGGCCCGGGTCCGTTTCCTGCATCTCGCGTGACTTGTCGTCGAGTTCATCGAGGAGGTCGCTTGCGCGATCCGCGAGTTCGAGCTGACGCTGCGCGATCCGGTCGAGCTCGGTCATCTCTTCTTGTGTGAGCTGCGATTGGCTCTTGCCCACGGTCTGCCTGCCGATCTCGGCGGTGTCCTGCGCGAGCTGCTGCTGATCATCAAGCAGGCCCTCAAGCGCCTGCCGAACCGCCCACGAGTCCTCGCCCCGGTCGAGCAGCAGCGAGAGATCCTCCATCGCTCTGCGTACGCGCTGCTGGGCTTCCTCCGCGTTGGTTTCGGGCTCGGCTCGGCGCTCGGCGTTTTCTTCTTGCGACGCCGCGTTGAGCTCGCTGGCGGCTCGCTCTGATTCGTCGCCTGCTTCGTCGATGGTCTGCTGCGCTCTTGCGAGCAGATCTTCGAGTGACGCGTCGTCGAGACCGTTGCGCTCGGTGCGTTCGCGGAGCTGCTCGGTGGTCCTGCCGAGTCTGTCGAGGGCGTCGGTGAGCGCTGCCTGATCGCGCGCCATCGATTGCGCTGGCTGCTCCCGAGATTCGCGTGAGGTGCGTAGCTGTTGTATGAGTTCGGATTGCTGCTCGTCCAGACGCGCAGCGGTCCGGCGTATGCCGCCCAACTCAGACAAAATCTGCTCGACGAGTTCGCTCTCAGAGATGATGTGCAGCGTGCGGATCGCGGAGGCGGTCTCGCCGTGCGTGCGTACCAGACTAAGGTCTGTCGGGAGCGAGAATACATCGCCGGCAACCGCGGTCACGTACAACGCATCGCCCACATTGAGATCGAGCGTAGAGAGATCGATCGTGTGCTCAACCTGTGCGCGGAGTTCTGCTACCTCCAAACGGACAAGCTGCTCTGGCTCGCCAACCGCCTCAGGTGTGGCGCCCGGTGAGTCGGTCGCGCTGCCCGGGACCTTGGCCATCTGCGAACGCAGCTCGATCCACGAGAGTCCAACGTCATCGCGGGCCTCGCCTGTGAGATCGACGACCGCGCTTGCGAGCACCGCCTCGTCGCGCTCTGGTACGGTCACAGTCACGCTCGGCGGGCGGTCTTGCAGCGATTCGAGCCGCACGAACGCGTCGTCAACGCTGGTGATACCGAGATTATCTGTGAAGCTGAGCCTGAGTCTCGCCCGGCTTTCAGAGGTCCACGTGATCGTGTGCACGTTTCCGTTCTGCATGAACGAGAGGTCGGAAGGAACAGTCTCAGCGGTTTCGAAGCTCTCCTCGCCGAGAGCTGCTGCCTTGTTGAGTGTCGTCGTCACGGTCACTTTCGAGCCAGCGAGCACAGGCCCGAGCACCGCGCGTTCGTCCTGACCCTCACCAAGCTGCGTTTCGCCCGAGATCCACGACGCGGAAGCGGCGCCCATTGGCGCATAAGTCGGGGGCTCGATGGACGCTGTCATCAACACAACACGCGGCGGCTCGACCAATAGCACGCGCTGGGTATCGGTCCGGTCGTCTGGAGTCTGGAAGTAGTATTCGAGCGTAGCTGGCTGCTCAGCGTTCGTGAGTGTA
>WUAK01000036.1 GCA_009827205.1 Phycisphaeraceae bacterium
CCGTGCGTACCTGGGCTGCGGGTCGGCTGACGGAACGAGTTGGCGAAAGTGAGCCCTCGTACAGGATCCAACTCGTTATCGAGTCCGGGCTCACATCAGGTGATGACGACGCCGCAATAGCTTCATCGAGTCTTGTGCGCCGCTTCAACTTGCTGAAAGCAGTGCCTTACCTCATCCAGGCTCAGGCACAACCGCAGAGACAGGACGTACGACGTGGAGCAATCGCTCAAATCGTTGTCGGTACTCAGCAAGCGTTCGTTGCCAACCTCACGCCGGTCGTGGCGAACAACGCGGTCGGATTCCAGCCCACCATCGGGGTTGTTACCGACGGCGTTGTGCTCAGAGTCATGGACGCGGTCGTCTGGACATACCGAACCCAGATCAATCGCGACCTTGTCGCGATGACCAGCGATGCCTGGGGCAGATCAACCGCCCGCTTTGGCTACGACCAGAAACAGTGGTTCGACTGGTACAACAACGAGTTCAAACCAACACTTGCTGACAACGACGGCGGCTGACTCACCCGCACGCGATCACCGACGCAATAGCGTGATTTCCGGTGTGAGATAGTGACAAGTGAAATGTAGAGATGCCAAGGTCATCCGCAATAAGTTTGGCTTTTCCAGCGATCACAACAAATGGCTGACCGGTGGGTGCACTTCGGATTTCAACATCTGTCCACGCGATGCCGTCCGCCCATCCTGTACCGAGCGTCTTGAGAACCGCTTCCTTGGCAGCAAACCTGGCTGCAAAGCGTTCAATATCGCGAGGGTTCCTTGCAGATCTCGCGTAATCTGCTTCAGCTTTGGTAAAGCACCGCTCGATGAATCGTTCGCCGTGATCAGCTATCGACTTCTCGATTCGCACAATCTCGACAAGATCCACACCATGAGCGATGACCCGGGTCATCATTCGCTCTGATCGCTGGGTGCTTCGATTGACACAACGACCTTCGCGGGTCGGAGCACTCGCTCACCCAGCATATAACCGGTCTGGAATGCCTCGATTACCTTGCCAGGCTCGACATCGGGTTCAGCGTGCTGAGCAACCGCCTCGTGGAGATCAGGATTGAATTCGTCACCGCGCTGGGGCTTGATCGCGCTCACACCCTGATTGCCGAGTGCACGCTCAAACTCAGCACGGACCATCTCAACTCCGCCGAGAAGCTGCTCAGCGGTCATCGTTG
Source organism: Phycisphaeraceae bacterium (assembly GCA_009827205.1). Lineage (GTDB taxonomy): Bacteria > Planctomycetota > Phycisphaerae > Phycisphaerales > UBA1924. The sequence goes on from WUAK01000036.1 coordinate 1,187, forward strand.
AAACGTCCTGATTCAGTGCAAGATCGAAGTTGTCCATGACAGGGAGCAGTGATGCGATCGTGCCAGAGATGCCCTGTCTGCGAGCCTCGACCTCGTTGTTGGCGGCTCTTTTCTGGAAATTTTGATAATCCGCTAGCGTCCTGAGTGCCCGCGCCTCGGCGTCGGCGAGTTTGGCTTCCAGTTCCGCGATCGGATCATCTATATGGAGTTCTGCACTTTCATGCTGACAGCACTCATCGCCCTTGGCGCAGACACCCTCCGTCTGGCTTTGCTCGGTTTCGTGCTGCTTGTCTTTGTTCTTGGCCATATCCGTTGTCCTGTGCGTTAGCCGCCGAGCATGTCGCGGATCTTGTCGAGGAAGCCATGAGATTCAGGGAGTACCGACTTGTCTTCGGTCTCAGCAAACTCACGGAGAATCTTCTCTTGCTGCTTGGAAAGTTTCTTTGGTATCTCGATCTTGGTCACAACGATCAGGTCGCCGCGCGAGCCGGACCGGAGATTTGGAGTGCCTTCACCGCGAATGCGGAAGATCGCGCCGTGTTGTGTACCGGATGGGATCTTGAGCGTGTGCTTTCCCTCGAGTGTCGGGACCTCGATCTCGGCGCCGAGAGCTGCCTGCGAGAATCCAATAGGCATCTCGAACAGCAGGTGATCGCCCTCTCGCTCGTAGAGTTCGTGTGCCTTTACACGCACGATGACATGCAGATCACCCCTTACGCCCTGACCCTCGGGTGAGATGTCTGGGGATGGCGGTTCGCCCTCGCCCTGAACCCGGACAACCTGCCCCTCCTGGATGCCAGCAGGGATCTTCACAGAAAGAGAGCGGCTTTTGGAGACACGCCCCTTGCCGCGGCAGGTCTCGCACTTGTCCTTGATGGTCTTGGCCCGACCGCGGCAGTTCGGGCACGCTGTGACCATGCGGAACATGCCGCCCAGTCCTGCCTGCTGGACCTTGCCCTGCCCGCCGCAGGTTGCGCATGTTTCCGGAGTCGAGCCAGGCTTAGCGCCAGAACCCGAGCATGTATCGCACACGTCGAGCCTGGTGAACTCCACGTCCTTAGTCGTGCCGTTCAAGACATCCATCATGTCGATGGTGACTTCAGTCTCGAGGTCGTAGCCCCTCGCGACTCGCCGGCCCCCACGACCACGTCCGCCGCCTCCGCCGAAGATGTCGTTGAACATCGAGAAGATGTCCTCGGTGTTCATCCTCGTGAAGTCATGCGCCGCAGCACCGCGTCCACGCAGGCCCTCGTGACCGTACTGGTCGTAGATCTGGCGTTTCTGGTCGTCGGAGAGTACTTCGTAGGCCTCGGCGCACTCCTTGAACGCAGCCTCGGCCTCCGCATCCCCCGGGTTGCGGTCCGGGTGGTACTTCATCGCCAGGCGCCGGTACGCCCGCTTGATCTCATCCGCGTCGGCGGTGCGCTCGACGGAGAGAACTTCGTAGTAGTCGCGGGTGGTTGGCATTCAATCTCCTGACTTCCGCTGCAAAGCACGCTGACGAGGTTTCCCCCGTCAGCGTGTGAGTATCAGTTCTGTCTGATCAGCTTGTCGCCCCCACCACGGCCTCATCATCCTCCTTGAGGTCGGTGATAAGCACATCAGTGGTGAGCATCAGGCCCGAAACGGACGCGGCATTGATAAGCGACTGCTTGGCGACCAGAGCCGGGTCGATGATGCCGGCCTTGACGAGATCCTCGTAGTCGCCCGTCGAGGCGTTGAGCCCGATGCTGCCCGACTCTTCCTTGACCGTCTCGACCGCGAGATCGCCGTCGAAGCCGGCGTTCTCCGCGATCTGGCGCAGCGGAGCCTCGATTGCCTTCTTGACGATCTCGAAGCCGAACTTCTCGTCGCCCTTGGCCTTCTTGGCCGCCTTGTCGATCGCGTCGATCGCACGGAGGATCGCGACGCCGCCGCCCGGGACGTAGCCCTCCTTCGCTGCGGCGCGGGTCGCGTGCAGGGCATCGTCGACCATGTCCTTGCGCTCTTTCATCTCGATCTCGGTTGCGCCGCCGACGTTGATGATCGCGACACCGCCCGTCAACTTGGCCAGACGCTCGGCGAGCTTCTCCTTGTCGTAGTCGCTCGTCGACTTCTCGCGCTGGGCCTCGATCTGGGCGACGCGTGCCTGGACGTCGGCCTTCTTGCCCGCGCCCTGGATGACGGTCGTGTCGTCCTTGGTGACGACGATCTTCTTCGCCTTGCCGAGCTCGTCGAGTTCGATCGACTCGATCGAACGCCCGAGGTCCTCGGCGAAGAACATACCGCCCGTGAGGGTTGCGATATCGCCCAGCATCTGCTTGCGGCGATCGCCGAAGCCCGGAGCCTTGACGGCGCAGATCTTCAGCGTGCCACGCAGGCGGTTGATGACGAGTGTCGCCAGCGCCTCGGCTTCGACGTCCTCTGCGATGATGAGCAGGGGCTTGCTGCCGCCCACGACCTTGTTCAGGAGCGGGAGCAGATCGGCCATGTTGGCGATCTTCTTCTCGTAGATCAGGATCAGGCAATCCTCGAGCACCGCCTCGGCGGTCTTGGGATCGGTCAGGAAGTACGGCGAGAGGTAGCCCTTATCGAACTGCATGCCCTCGACGAAGTCGAGTGTGGTCTCGGCACTCTTGCCGTCCTCGACCTCGACAACGCCCTCGGCGCCGACCTTGTTGATGGCCTCGGCGATCAGCTCACCGATATCCGAGTCATGGTTCGCGCTGACGGTCGCGATCTTCTTGTAGTCGGCCTTGCCCTTGCAGGGGATGGACAGCTCGTCGATCGACTCCGCAACAGCCTGAGCAGCGTTGTTGATGCCCCGCTGCAGATCGACTGGGTTCGCGCCGGCGGTCACGTGACGCAGGCCCTGGGTGAAGATCGCCTGAGCGAGCACGGTCGCGGCGGTCGTGCCGTCGCCAGCTTTGTCGGCGGTCTTCTTGGCGACCTGATGGACCATCTTGGCGCCCATGTTCTGGAACGACTCAGGAAGATCGATCTCCTTGGCGACCGAGACGCCGTCCTTGGTGACACTGGGTCCGCCGAAGGACTTGTCGATCACGACGTGGCGGCCGCTTGGGCCCATGGTGACCTTGACGGTGTCGGCGAGGCGGTCCACGCCTTTTTTGAGCTCGGCCATCGCCGAGTCGTCGAACATCAGTTGCTTGTTGCCCATCTGGGTCTTCTCCAATTCGTCAGCCGGCGGTGCTGCCGGAGTGATTGTGTTCTTCGAGAGCGATGCCGTGCGAGTTGATCAGCCGCCGATGACGCCGAGCAGTTCGGTCTCGCGGAGGATCAGGTGGGTGACGCCTTTGATCTCGATCTCGTTGCCGGCGTACTTGCTGTAGACGACGGTGTCGCCCTTGCCGACGCTCATCTTGGCACGCTGGCCGTTGTCGAGGAGCTTTCCCGGGCCGCACGAGACGACCTTGCCCTGGATGGGCTTCTCTTTGCTCGCTTCGGGGAGGTACAGACCGCTGGCGGTCTGGGTCTCAGCCTCATCGGGCTTGACGAGGACGCGATCTTCGAGGGGTTTGACTGCCATAATTATTAATCCTTGTGTTCACTCATCTGGTTTGGCCAAGCTCTGAAGACGCGCTTCCGTGTAAGCATTGAGATGGGTACATCAATGCTTACACGTCCTTGACTCTGGCCTGTAATGAATTCGATTTCTGCTGCAAGTTGGCACACTGAGTCGAATACATTTCCGTAATTGCTGTAAATCTTCTTTCCGTTAACTTCGGTACATGCCAAGAAGTTGTAAGCCCAATATCCGTAACCTGAATCAAACTGAGGATGAGTCTTATCTCGGATCTCATACTCGACAGGGTAAGTAACGTCCCCAACGGTGATGTGTTGGGGCCACAGCGGATCTGGCTCTACCCCTATGTCCACTTCTTAGAACCCCATCCCTGGCATGCCGCCCATACCACCCATGCCAGGCATGCCACCCATGCCTCCCATTCCGCCCATGCCACCCATCGGGTCGCCGCCACCCGGTGCGCCGGCGGGCTCATCCTCGGGGTTGTCGGTGATGATGCAGTCGGCTGCGAGCAGAACGGTCGCGACACTCGCGGCGTTCTGCAGCGCCAGGCGGTCGACCTTGGCGGGGGTGATGACGCCCGTCTTGACGAGGTTCTCGTATTCGTCGGTCAGCGCGTTGTAGCCGTCGTTGCCATCCAGGTCCTCGACCTTGGCGACGACGACCGTCCCCTTGGCGCCGGCGTTGTCGGCGATGGTGCGGAGGGGCACCTCGAGAGCGTTATACACGACGTTGAGGCCCGCGGCGTAGTCGTACTTGGTGTGACCGATCTCATCAGCGCCGACCTCGTGGTCCTTGCCGAAGACCTTCTTCCATTCCTTGATGGACTCGATGGCTGCGCGGCCTCGGATGAAGGAGACACCGCCGCCTGCGACGATGCCCTCATCGAGAGCAGCGCGGGTCGCGTGCTTGGCGTCGTCAACGCGGTCCTTCTTCTCTTTGAGCTCGGCCTCAGAGGCGGCGCCAACCTCGATGGTCGCGACGCCCTTGGTGAGCTTGGCGAGGCGCTCTTCGAGCTTCTCGCGGTCGTAGTCGCTCGAGGTGTTCTCGATGTCCCTGCGGATCTGATCGATCCGGGAGTCGATGTCCTTCTGCGAGCCGGCGCCCTGGACGATCGTCGTGTTGTCCGAATCGACAGAGATCTTCTTGGCCATCCCGAGATCCGAGATCTCGACCTTCTCGAGGTCGTCGCCGACGTCCTTCATGATGGCCTTGGCGCCGGTGAGGGCGGCGATGTCGCCCAGCATGGCCTTGCGGCGGTCGCCGTAGCCCGGGGCCTTGACGGCACAGACCTGGAGCGTGCCGCGGAGTTTGTTGATAACCAGGGTCGAGAGTGCCTCTCCTGAGACATCCTCTGCGATGATCAGCAGGGGCTTCTTAGCCTCCATGACCTTCTCAAGCAGGGGGACGAGCTTGGTGAGCGAGTCGATCTTGTCTTCGTGGACGAGCACGAGGCACTTGTCGAACTCGGCCTTCATCTCGTCGGGGTTGGTCACGAAGTTCGGGCTCAGGAAGCCGCGGTCGAACTGCATGCCCTCGACGACCTTGACGACAGATTCGAGGCTCTTGCCCTCCTCGATTGTGATGACGCCGTCCTTGCCGACCTTGTCGAAGGCCTCGGCCATGAGCTTGCCGATTTCGGCGTCGTTGTTGGCGCTGATCGTGGCGACGTTCTTGACGTCGGCGGTCGAGTTGATCTGGGTCGCTGCGTCGTCGATGGATTTGGCCACGGCCTCGACGCCCGCCTTCATGCCGCGGATCAGGGCGTTGGCGTCCACACCGGCGGTGATGTAGCGAAGTCCCTGGCGAAACAGGGCCTCGGCGAGGACGGTCGCGGTCGTGGTGCCGTCGCCAGCGTCGTCTGAGGTCTTACTGGCGGCCTGCTTGACGAGCATGGCGCCCATGTTCTCGGCTTTGTCGGAGAGTTCGATCTCCTCGGCGACCGAGACGCCGTCCTTGGTCACGTTGTGCCCGCCCCAGGACTTGTCGAGGACGACGGTGCGTCCGCGGGGGCCGAGGGTGCTCTTGACGGCCTTGGCGAGTTTCTCAACGCCCGCGAGCAGGGCCTGACGAGCGTCCGTGTCGAAGGTGAGCTCTTTGGTTGCCATCTTGATCGATCTCCAATCGGGCCCGGTCCGGGCCGGTTTGTCTGTGGTTGGGGCTTGGTCAATAGACCGAGCCGTGGAGGGAACAGGGCAAAGCCCGTGCCAATGCCTTTATGGGGTGCTACGAGCGATTGGAGGGGCTCGTAGCTGTCAGGGTCGCTCAGGGCACAATCTGTTGACTGTCAAGCTGGCAGGCCCCCACCCTCTGGCATACACAGGGGCATGGGTGCGGCTATGATCGGGCACCATGACGACCCTCGCAGCCACGGAATTGGCAGATTACTTCCCGCTCATTGTCCTCATCATGATGGCGGTCACTTTCAGTGTCGCCAACGTGGTGCTGACCCTGGTATTGGGCCCAAAGCGGGACGGCAAGGTCAAGAGCATCGCCTACGAGAGCGGTATGAACCCGATCGGTACCGCTCGCAAGCGGTTCAACGTGCGGTTTTACCTGATCGCCATGGTATTCCTCGTGTTCGACGTCGAGGTCATCTTCCTGTACCCGTGGGCGGTGACATTCCCCAACGTGGACAGGCTCGCCCCGGGGGCAAGCGAGTGGCTGATCCGGATTCTGTTCTTCCTCTTCACCACCGTCGTGGCGTACCTGTATGGCTACCGCAAGGGTGTCTTCAAGTTCGATTGATCCGCGTCTGGGGCTGCCTCAGCGTACCCTGGCCGGTTTTCTGGCCCTCGGTGCGCTCTCGGTGCTTTCGCTCGCTGCGTATATGGACCCCAGTGAGGCGGGGCATGGCACGCACGAGCAGATCGGGCTCCCGCCCTGTCAGTGGGCCCAGCAATTTGACGCCCCTTGTATGACATGCGGGATGACAACCGCCTTCTCCTACGCCGCAAACGGGAATCTGCTCGATTCGCTCCTGACCCAGCCAATGGGTATGCTGCTGTCGGTAGGGACTGCTGTCGCGTTCTGGTTCGCGCTCTACGTGGCGCTCACCGGATCCAAGGTAGCAGCTATGGCCGGGCAATTGCTCCGGCCCAAGAGCTTGTATCTCATCGGAGCCCTCGCTGGGGCCGCTTGGGCGTACAAGTTCGTGACCTGGGAAGGAATCCACGGCTGATTCCCCGGGCTGCACCCTTCGAAAGGAGACGGGTTTGGACGACAACCGCCTTGCAATGCGCGTGATGCTCTCGCTCCTCCTCATGGGGGCTGTGCTTGTCGGCCAGGGGTGCACCATCGTCGGATGGGGCTTCATGGCTTATGACGAATTCAAGAAGTCCGGCACCCACATCGAAGAAGCAGCCTACACGGGTCTCGAAGACAACAACTTTGCGGTTCTTGTCACCGCGGATCGGATGATCCAGGCAACATATCCCGAGGTTGTTCCGCAAATGACCGTGGGTATCAGCAGCAGACTCGCAGAAAACGTTGACGCCATTGGATTCGTGCCCGGCGCCGCGATGCTGACGTATCAGTACAACCATCCCGGATGGGCAGCGCGCTCATACGGCGAGATTGCTGATGAGCTCGGAGTTGAACGACTCGTTGTTATCGATATCCAGGAGTTTCGCCTTAACGATCCGGGGAATCAGTATATCTGGGACGGCGTTGCCGCCGCGACGGTCGGTGTGGTTGAAGCCGACAGTCCGTTTCCCGATGACATCACCCACGAGCACTTCGTACATGTCACGTTCCCCGACTCGGGTGGTTACGGCAGAGAGGACTTCTCGAGGGTGCAGATACTCTCAGTTCTGAAAAGCAGGTTCGTTGATCGAACGACATGGCCATTCTACGACGCGGAGATAGGCAATGATCTCAATTACTAAGAAACTCGTCGTACTGTTGATCCTGCTTGCTGGTATTACTGCTGCAAGTGGTTGCAATGTTCTTGGCCCGATCTACTTCTTTGCAGTGGGCCCGCCTGAGTTTGATCGCGAATACAAGCTTGAGAAAGACAAGACGACTGTTATCTTCGTCGACGATCCGCGCAGCGAGATCCCAAGGCGTGCAATACGTCTTGCGATGATCCAGTCTGCTGAATCGGACTTGCTCGACCGAGGTCTGGTCAACGATCTTGTCAGCGGTCAATCAGCTCTTCGTGTATCTCAGCAAGATGAATCAGCGGGCCAGATGAGTGTAGCCGAGATTGGCAGAGAGTTAGATTCCGATATCGTGATCTGGGCATCGGTAGATCAGTTCATCCGCGCAGACATGTCACGGAATCAGGAGCCGAAGATTGTGTACAGAGTTCGTGTGGTAGACGCGGCAAACAATCAGGTGCTCTGGCCGACCGACCCGCAGGGGCGCAAGCTTGAGGTCACACTCAACTCAAGAATCGGCTCCGTAGCCAGTGACACCGGCGCAAGCACTACCGCCGAGCTTCAGCTCGGGAAGAACGCTGGCCTTGCTATTGTCCAGTTGTTCTACGAGCATCTTGTCACTGAACACATCGCAGAGCGGGGCAACTGATCAGAATGAGATTTGAACTGATTGACCAACACGCAAAGCCAACAGCAGGGTGTGCTGGTGATCTCGATCTTCTCGAATGCTCTTGGAGTCGCGATCCAGTTATAGCGATTAGTGATCAGCACGGTTTATCTAGACTGAACTCACTTGGGATCCAGCCTATCGCAACACTCGCACCGTCCGCTGTCATGCAATGGCAAACCAGACATACTCTGGATCGAATCTTCAAGCGATCTGGCGCCACCTCAGTAGTTTGCCGATCAGATTGGTCACTTCATCTTGCCGCTCAAATCAGCGGGGTATCTCCGGAACGACCGAAATACACGCTCGAATCAGGCGTTCACACAAAAGACAGAGCGAGTGTAAGACAGGCGCTTGGACTTACGGATGCCCACAAATTAGTTGTTCCTCTTTCAAACCACCCAGGCGATATCGATGCGATGGTCTTGGCACTCTTTTCAGCAGCGATGGCGATTGCCGAGACTCCTATCGTGCTGCTGCTGCCCGGCAAAGCTGCGTTCATTCGGCGTGCCAGAGCTTTTCTGGCTAACGCTGACAGGGTCTTAGACGTCATAGCAACAGATACACCAACTACAGCATACGTATCTGGCGCCGATGCGATTATATGGGGTCCGCATACGTCCGATGCCAATGCAGACTACAACGCTCCGCGATATATCTCTTGGGCACGGCGCTTTGGTGTACACGTGCTGTGCCCAGAAAGACACATTTCGGATAGTTCCGGGGACAGCTTGCCAGGGAAACTACACGCTTGCGCAGGCACGAGTGCTGCCGACATCGCATCACCTCTTTTGGATATTTTCAACGGATAAACATCGTGAATAGGCCTCAATACAAGCTTCTCTTCGTGTGTCTCGGGAACATCTGCAGATCACCCATGGCTGAGGGCATCTTCCTTCACAGGGCCGAACAGAGAAAGTTGAGGCATCACTTCGAAGTCGATTCTGCCGGAACAGGTAGCTGGCACATCGGTTCAAGGCCTGATCCGAGAGCAATCGCCACAGCAAGCAAGTACGGTATAGAACTGCCTTCGATCGCTCGCCAGGTGACTGAGAGCGACGTAGACACCTTTGATCTTCTATTGGCGATGGATACGTCGAATCTCGCCCATCTCGAAGGTATGGGTGCTCGGAATGCAAAGCTCATGCGCCATTATGAACCGAGCACAGGATCAGACCTAGACGTGCCAGATCCGTACTACGGCGATGGTGATGGATTCGAACGTGTATATGAGATGCTCGTCACATCGTGCGATGGACTAATTGACTCGCTCACGAGCAATTGACAAGCCTTAGCTCAAAGATCCAGAAGCACGCGATGCGGATCCTCGATCGCTTCTTTCACCGCGACCAGGAATTGAACCGCGCCGGCACCATCTACAACACGGTGGTCGTAGCTGAGCGCGAGGTTCATCATTGGCCGCAGTGCAATCTGCCCCGGGTTGATCGGGTCCTCAATCGGGCGGTTCTTGATCGAGTGCATCCCGAGGATGCCGGACTGTGGTGGATTGAGGATCGGCGTCGAACTCAAGCTGCCGAAGATGCCGCCGTTCGTGATCGTGAAAGTACCGCCGGTCATCTCTTCCAGCGTGATTTTGCCGTCACGAGCACGGATTGCTAGATCCTTGATGCCCTGCTCGATCTCGGCAAAGCTCATCTGATCAGCGCTACGAAGCACCGGGACGACTAGCCCTTTGGGGCTCGAAACCGCAATCGAGATATCGCAGTAGTCGTGGTACTTGAGAGCGGGCTTTCCTGCATCGTCATCAACAATAAAGGAGTTCACTGCAGGCTGTGATTGGAGTCCACGAACGACTGCCTTGACGAAGAATGACATGAAGCCGAGGTTGATCCCGTGCTTTTCGCTGAACTCTTCCTTGTACTGCTTTCGGAGAGACATAACACCTGACATGTCGCATTCGTTGAACGTGGTGAGCATTGCCGCGTTGTGCTGCGCTTCAACAAGACGCGAAGCGATCTTCTGTCGCATAGTCGACATGCGCTCAATACGTTCTGTCCTCAGTCCCTTAGCGGGAGCGACGGCTTCTTGGGCGACCTTACCGCCAGACTGGACGGAAGCGATCACATCGTGCTCACGGATACGCCCGTTGGCACCGGTTCCGACGATGGAGGAGAGGTCGACGCCGTGCTCCGTAGCGATCTTCTTGGCAAGCGGTGTCGCGTTGATATCACCATTGCTCTGGGCTATTCCGTTTGATGCACTGACGGGTGCAGCCACTGCTTGTCGCTGAGTTGCTGGCTCCTGCTTCGTTGGTTCAGGAGCTGCCTCAGTCTTTGGAGCAGCTGCTTGAGTAGCAGGAGCCCCTTCGGGTTTGTTTGCGCTCTCATCGATCTCGGCAACCGTGGCGCCCACCTCTACGGTGTCTCCCTCCCCGAATCTGTGATCGCCGATCACACCCGAAGAAGGCGCAGGGATTTCCATCGTGACCTTGTCAGTCTCAAGCTCGAGAACTGTCTCGTCCTGATCAACCCAATCGCCAGGCTGTTTGAGCCATGTGGCGATCACGCCCTCGGTCACTGATTCCCCAACATTTGGAACGACGACTTGAACTGCCATCTCCGTGCACTCCGGTCTGTTCTTCGTGTATCAGCCTGCCGCGAGGGCTCGCTTGCCGCCCGGCTCTTCCTTGGTCTGCGAATTCTCTGCTGGTTTCGGTCCTACAGCTGCCGTGATGAGGGCCTCTTGCTGGCTCCGATCTTTCTTCTTGGATCCGGCAGCCGTACTCGCGCTCGTATCTCTGCCGACGTACCCGATGTTGTTCAAGTCGAGCTGCTCACGGAGTGTATCAGCCATGAATAGGTACGGGCCCATATTCCGCGGCTCTTCCTGTACCCAGACATACTCTACATCCTTCGGGTATGCCGCAAAGATTTCGCGAGCCATTTCACTGTTGAACGGGTACATCTGCTCTACACGGACGATCGCCAGATCTGACAGCCCGATCGCATCGCGACGTGCAGCCAACTCGTGGTAGATCTTCCCACTGCAGAGAATCACCTTCTTAACCTGCTTGCGGTCACCGTTACCAGAAACGAACTGGGGATCATCAAGCAGCTCGCGGAAACGACCCTCGATGAGCTCGCTAACGTCACTTGTGGGTGTGCGAAGCAGGCTTTTTGGTGATAGAACGATCAGCGGCTTGCGGAATGAACGCTTCACCTGTCGACGCAGTGCGTGGAAGATCTGTGCGCCGGTTGAAGGATGGATGACTTGCATGTTGTTGTTGCCGCAGAGTTGCAGGAAGCGTTCAACGCGTGCGGATGAGTGCTCCGGACCGGCTCCTTCGTAGCCGTGCGGCAGAAGCATTGTCAGCCCGGTCCACCGCTCCCACTTAACCTGCGCTGAAGCCAGGAACTGGTCGATGATGGTCTGGGCACCGTTTACAAAGTCGCCGAACTGGGCTTCCCAGCAGACCAGCATGTTCGGATCTGCGAGTGAGTAGCCGTACTCGAACGCGAGGATCGCCTCTTCCGAGAGCGGGCTGTCGTAGACGCAGAATCTCGACTGTCGTTTCTTGCCATTGTCTGCAATTGTGCCCGGTGCGTTCTCAGGATCACCAAACACACCGAGTTCGTTTATGTGATTCAGCGAGACGTAAGGCTCACCGTTCTCCGAATCGAACAAGACCGCGTGCCGAGAGCTAAAAGTACCGCGACGAGAGTCCTGGCCTGAAACCCTAACCGCGTTGCCTTCCGCGAGAAGAGTTCCAAAAGCGAGGATCTCACCGTCCGCGTAGCTGATCTGCTGGCCTTCTTCCCAGAGCTTCGAACGCGCTTCAAGTAGCGCTTTGAGCTTGCGGTTGACATTGAAGCCATCTGGGACCTTGCCAAGTGCTCCGCAGACATCTTTGAGCAGCTCGCGATCAACCGAAGTGTCCGCCGGTACGTGAGAGTATGCGTGCTCCATTCCGGACCATTTCTGACTTCCGGGATCGATCGTTGGATCTTTGGGTGCCGCCTTTGCTGCTTGCTGTGCGCTATCAAGCTCTTCGTGTACACGTTTGCGGAGGAGGTCATGGTCGTGCTCGGTGATCACTCCCTCTGCTAGGAGCGAAGCTGCATAGGACTCCATGACTGCCTGCTGCGACTTAATGATTTTGGCGAGTATCGGTTGGGTGAACGACTGCTCGTCCTGCTCGTTGTGGCCATACTTGCGGTAGCACCACATATCAATGAAGACGTCCTTGTTGTAACGGTTGCGGTAATCGGCAGCGAGCCTTGCCACGGTCACGACCGCTTCCGGATCTTCTCCGTTGACGTGAAAGATCGGGGCGCCGATCGATTTTGCGATATCGGTGCAGTACGTCGTGCTTCGACTGTCTTCAGGCCGTGTTGTGAAACCGATGTTGTTGTTGACGACAACGTGAATCGTACCGCCCGTTGTGTAGCCCTTGAGTTGAGAGAAGTTCAGAGTCTCGGCAACGATACCCTGACCAGCAACGGCGGCATCGCCGTGAATCACAACTGGTACCACAAGCTCACGGTCCTTATCATTGCGAAGTCGCTGCTTCGCACGAGCGCGCCCTTCGACAACAGGGCCAACCGCCTCAAGGTGGCTTGGATTGGAAGCCATCGCGAGGTGGATCATTTTGCCATTGCCGAACTGGCGCGTAGCTGAATAGCCGCGGTGGTATTTGACATCACCACCTTCATCCATGAAGAAATCGCCCGTCCAGGTGTCTTCGAATTCGGTGAAGATCTGCTCTGGTGTCTTCCCGAGGATCTGGTTCAGGACGTTAAGTCGGCCGCGGTGCGCCATGCCCAGAACGATCTCGTCTGTACCGTGATCGGCCAGTCGCTCGATCAGGAGATCTAAAAGAGGGATAAGTGACTCGGCGCCCTCAAGGCTAAACCTTTTCTCACCTGGGTATCGCTTCTGGAGGAAGCCCTCGAATTGCCCAGCATTCAGTAAGAGCTCGAGTATGTGGATCTTCTCGCCCTTGGTGAAATCAAACCTACCGGAGATCGATTCCCACTGATCTACGAGCCAGCCTCGCTCTTCGTAGTCCTCGACGTGGAGAAACTCGACACCAACAGTGCCCAGATAGAGCTTCTCGAGGTGCTCGATGACCTCGCTGATCGTCATCTCACCCTCGGCTCCGACGATGGTGCCACTGACGGTGTTGCTGAGGTC
>WUAK01000351.1 GCA_009827205.1 Phycisphaeraceae bacterium
GCCGGGCGGCGAGGACGACGTGGTACCCCTGCTCGGAGAGGAGTTTCGAGGTCGCAAGGCCTATCCCTGAACTGGCCCCGGTGACGAGTGCGACGGGCTGATCTATCACAATGCGCCTCCACGCGAGATCATCGCTCGCGTTGGACGATAGACTCCCGCCCATGCCTATCGCACGTATCGCATTTGCCGTGATCTTTGTGAGCCTCGTGGCCGTCCCGCTCATCCTTCGGCCCGCGGAAAAGGCCCCTGTTTCGGGCGACGCGAAGCAGTTGATCATCATCACGCCGCACCTTGCTCAGCTCAGAGAGGAGTTCGGGCTCGGTTTTCAGCGCTGGCACGAGGAGAAGTACGGCGAGCCCGTTCGGGTCCGTTACATCACACCGGGCGGCACGAGCGAGATCATCAAGCAGCTCGTCGCTCAGTACACCGCGGCGTGGAACGCTGGCAACATCGACCGAGAGACATTCGCGACCGAACCGGGCACGATTCCCATCGACCTGATGTTCGGGGGCGGGTCTTACGACCACGGCAGGCTCATGTCCGCGTGCAGAGTCCAGAAGGACGGCGAGTCGATCACGCTCCCGATGTCCGAGCCGGCGGGTTTCGAGGACTCGGTTATTGAGGGGTGGTTTGGACCCAACGCGATCGGGTCTCAGCCGCTCTACGAGCAAGACCAGCACTGGATGGCGACAGCGCTCTCGAGCTTCGGCATCGTCTACAACCGTGAGGTGTACGAGGCGCTCGGGCTGTCGACCCCGAAGTCCTTTCATGATCTGACAGACCCCCGGCTCATGGGCTGGATCGCTATGGCGGACCCAAGGCAGTCCGGTTCGATCACAACCACAGTTGACTACATCCTGAGCCACGAGGGCTGGGACGAGGGTTGGGCTCTGCTTCGTGAATTGTCTGCTAATGCGAGGTACTTCAGCGGCTCGTCGAGCAAGCCACCGATCGATGTGTCGACGGGTGAGGCGGCAGCCGGGCTTGCGATTGATTTCTACGGGAGGGGTCAGGCGCAGTCGGTCCTCGCGCCGGGCTCTGATCCTTTGTCTGGCCGAGTGGGTTATGTCGATCCAGCGGGAAGTGTGTACATCGATCCGGACCCGGTTTCAGTCCTGAGGGGTGGTCCTCAGCCCGAGATCGCACGACGGTTTATCGAGTACGTGCTGACTGAGCGAGGGCAGTCGGTGTGGAACTTCCGGCCCATCGAGTCCACGCCGCCCGAAGAGCGAGTTGTCGATATGGAAGGCGACGAAATGGGGCCCGCGGTTTACGCGCTGCGCAGACTCCCTGCTCGACGTGTGATGTACGACAAGCACTTTGATCACTTCATGGACAGGGTGAACCCGTACCTGATTGCGGGCAGTGACAGGCCTGCAGGCTGGCGGAGTTCGATCGGTCCGATGATGGGTGCGTTCGGGATTGATACATCAACGGAGCTCAAGTCCGCGTGGAAAGCGCTCAACGTAGCTCGCGAGGATGAGTCGTTTCCCTCAGAAGTCTTGGCTGAGATGGAGCGGCTTTTCTACGCGATGCCGGTGCACGAGATGCCCCCTACTCCGGAGGGTGAACCGGGCGAGCAGCTCGAGTTCACGCCCGAGAACTATCGGGCGATCCGCAATTCCTGGCGTGATGCAGAGCATCCAGATTGGGCCGTCAAGTCCCAGATTCGCTACGTCGATTTTTTCCGAGAGAACTACAGGCGGGTTGAGTCGCTCGCCTTGGCACGGGAACTCGATTCTGCGGGAACAGTGCAATGACACCACAGGCGGAATGCACACAGACAAGATTTCCGACGGTTGCGCGCATTGTAGCGACCATCGGTCCGAGTTCCGACTCACCTGAGATGGTCAGGCGGCTCATCACACTCGGAGTGAGAGTCTTCCGATTCAATTTCTCGCACGGCTCGTTCGACGACCATGAGAAACGACTCAAAGTTGTCCGCGAGGTGTCAAAGGAGATGGACAGGCCCATCGCGGTCATGGCTGATCTGCCCGGTCCAAAGATCAGGTGTGGACAAATGCCCGAAGGCGGTTTCGACCTCTTGGTAGGTCAGGAAGTTGTCTTCACGAATGACATCGATATTGCCAAGCTCGTACAGGAAGATGCCAAGACAGTTGCGCATATCCCGACAACCTATCCCGAGCTCACAGATGAAGTCGAGATTGGTCAGCGGGTTCTTCTCAACGACGGTGCGGTTCGTCTTCTTGTTGTCGCGAAGGACGATGGCTGGGTCCGATGCACGGTGACCGTCGGTGGCCTGATCACTACCGGGAAAGGTATCAACCTGCCTGAGACAGATCTTTCCGCGCCGGCAGTCGGTGATCGCGATTGGGAGATCTGTCAGTGGGCGGTATCGCACGCGGTTGACTTCATAGCTATGTCATTCGTGCGACGTGCAGATGAGGTTCGGGGATTGCGAGATCGGCTTGCAGGTATATGCAGCGTGGATGTCTCCTCGGCTGAGCAGGCTGGGTCAAGAATCCCGATCGTTGCCAAGGTTGAGAAGCCGCAGGCCGTAAACAACATCCACGAGATTGCTGAGGCGGCTGATGTGATTATGGTCGCTCGGGGTGATCTCGGAGTTGAGATGGACATCTCGCAGACCCCGGTTTCACAGAAGAAGATCATCCAGACGTGCAAGAACGTCGGAACACCAGTGATCGTTGCCACTCAGATGCTCGAGACGATGATCAGTGCGTCGAGCCCGACTCGCGCCGAGGCATCAGATGTGGCCAACGCGGTGTTCGACGGCGCCGACGCGGTGATGCTCTCGGGTGAGACGGCTGTCGGAGACCACCCTGATCTCGTTGTGGATACGATGACCCGGATTATTCGTGCATCAGAGGATCGGCTGGCAGAACTTCCGAGCCGGGCGACACCCCCTGAGTTGTACTCGAAGCAGAAGTACCAGATCGCCGCGATCGC
>WUAK01000352.1 GCA_009827205.1 Phycisphaeraceae bacterium
TGCGCCAGACCTCAACATCCCGCTCCTGCCAAGCCAGGTAAACGAGTGGCTCACCCTCAGACGCGACGCGGATGTCTTCCAGATCGATGAGAACGGCCAAGTCCTCGAATTCAACCCTCGCGACCCAGACGCCGAGATCACCGAGAGACCGGATCCGCAGGACCTCATTGAGAAGGGCATCGACCTGCAGCTCCAGACCGCGGTCGTCCTGCTCAAGAGCCAGGCCCCGATGAACACGTCATCTTCTGCGATGCTCGGCGGCTAAGCCAAAATCCGATTCTGAGTTCCGAAAGTGCCCCGACCCGTTCGGGGCACTTCTTTACCCACACCGCCGGTTGTATACACCGATTTCGGTCATATGCAGCCCATAGATTGTCGCACCAAGCCGCTCTTCCTAAAGTTCCGGCATGCGGGACCCGTCCTGATCCGATGGGGCCCGCTCTGCGCTGATCTGGGCTCAACATGAGTTCAACAGCGTCTGCAGTAGAACGACACCAGGGGAACACCATGCCGCAGTCCGCGACAGCCAGCACGGGCAACTCAAAGCCAAGACTCTCCGACGAGCTCTCAAACGACCGGCTCCTCGAATGGCTCCGGAGCATGCAGCTCATCCGCGAGTTCGAGACACGCACCATGCAGGCCTATCAGCAGGCCAAGATCGGCGGCTTCTGCCACATCTACTCCGGACAAGAAGCCTGCGCCGTCGGCACCATCGGCTCAGTCAACCACGACGACCCCGTTGTCCTCGCGTACCGCGACCACGGACACGCGCTTGCAAGAGGCATGGACCCCAAGGCGTGCATGGCCGAGATGTTCGGCAAGGTCGAGGGCTGTGCCAAGGGCAAGGGCGGCTCAATGCACATGTTCGACAAGCCAAACTGGCTCTTCGGGGGCCACGGCATCGTCGGCGCACAGACACCACTGGGCGCGGGCCTTGCGTTCGCAGCCCGCTACGAATGGGAAGTCATGAGTAAGGGCGGCAAGAAGGTCGCTCTCTGCTACCTCGGCGACGGCGCAATCGACCAGGGCGCCTTCTTCGAAGCACTCAACCTCGCCGCTCTCTACTCGCTGCCCGTGATCTACATCATCGAGAACAACGGCTACTCCATGGGCACCGCCATCCACCGTCACTCGGCCAACTCCGACAACCTCCTCGCCAGAGGCGAGGCCTTTGGAATGAAGTCCGTCAAGATCGACGGCCTAGACATCCTCAACGTCTACGACCAGTTCAAGCCTCTCGTAGATGAGTGCCGCGACCTGCAGCGCCCCGCATTCGTCGACTTCAAGACCTACCGCTACCAGGGCCACTCGATGTCTGACCCTCAGAAGTACCGCACCAAGGAAGAGGTCGATCAGTTCAAAGAGAAGGACTCGATCGCGAACCTGCTCGGCCATCTCATGAACGAGCGTGACGCGATCAACGAGGACAGCTGGAAGGCGATGCGGAAAGAGATCCAGGAAGAAGTCCGCGAGGCCGTCCAGTTCGCCGAGAACGCGACCGACCCGGACATCGAGGAACTCTTCACCGACGTCTACGCCAACCCCCAGCCCAACCTGAGCCCGACTGCAGAGTACAAGCACGGGGCAAAGAACCCGCTGCTGTGATGTAGGTTCATTTCTGCTGTGCGACGGCTACGCTGCAACCCCGGCAGCCCACCCCGGCACGCCCGGATCCTCGGCCCGCACAACAAACCGCTCGTCGTACCAGCACCGCCTGGGCCTGCACGCCCTGCGAGCCGACTGCAGATCCTCACCCGGATCGCGCATTGTGCGCACAGTTTCTGACACCTCGTCCTTGAACCGGCGAGACGCCTGGAACTGCTCGATCACGGGCGCCATACCTCCGAGCCTCGACTCAGCGTCCATGTCGTAGATCTTCGCGTAGGCCTGCGGCAGCCAGCATGTGCGAAGCGGGTGTCTCGCAACAACCGATTCCCAAGCCGCGTCCAGATGGATCTGGTCCCAGATCTCGGGCCGCTCTTCGCACATCTGCGTCCATCGCTCGAGCATCTTCTGCGCAATCGGCGTGCGGTTGAAGTACACCGTCGCGCTGTTGAACTGCCACCCCATCGCTTTCTGCACCGCAAAGTCCATCTCACCGCCCGCAAGCAAAACGGGCGGCTGGCGTACAACCGCGTCCGCGTCCACCCAGAGCACCGGGCGATCAAGACGCCTCGACTCTTCGAGAATGTACCGCGCCTTCATCGCGCAGTTGCGCTCCCATGATCCTTTGGGCTCGACGCCCTGGATGACGTGATCAAGCCCAAGCTTCCAGCAGCTCTTCTTCAGCCCCTCAACCTCTTCCTCGTAGGGCGTCCCGAGCGTGTAGAAAGAAATAACAACGGG
Organism: Phycisphaeraceae bacterium; assembly: GCA_009827205.1. Lineage (GTDB taxonomy): Bacteria > Planctomycetota > Phycisphaerae > Phycisphaerales > UBA1924. The sequence continues at coordinate 2,347 of WUAK01000352.1, forward strand.
AGCCGCCGCAGCCGACCCGCGCGCCCGCTCGGGCTCTAGCCCACCCCACCAAAGAAGCGGGGACGGATAATCCTCGCAGGACCCGATCGTGCCGTACTCGATGAACAGCCCCTTGGCCCTGTCATACCAATCCCGCTGTGCGTCGTGGAGGAACACAACACCGCCCGGATTGAGTAGGTCCCTGGCGCGTTCCATGCACGTCCCGCGGGCCACACCATCCACGATAATCACGTCGTATTTCTGCCCCACCGGCGCATCCAGATAACGCGCGAGCGCCGAGGGATCCTCCTCATCAGCCGTCGCATTGACGCCGATATCGCCTTCGGGCTCGGCATGGATCATCGTCACGTTATCTCGCGACCCGATCTTCTGGCGCACGTTCGCGTACCACTCGCCGTGGTGCTCGACGCTCGTCAGATGAGCACCCTCGGGCAGCCGATCGGCGAGCCAGAGAGTCGACCCGCCGCTGCCCCACTCGAGCACCCTGCAGCCCGGAAAGAGCCGGCGCTCGATGCACTCCCGATGTTCCCGTCCGATGATGCATCTCATGCGTTGGAAATCGGCCTTT
>WUAK01000353.1 GCA_009827205.1 Phycisphaeraceae bacterium
TTTCGCAGCAGCGAGCTTGAGATTTATCCAGTACTCCATCGCGGCGGACTGCGCGTCGGTTCAACCAGTTGGCTCCCAAGCTCAGTAGTTGAATCTCCTACGCTCAACGTCGTAACAGATGGTCACTCGATGGTCGAATCTGTGCCTGTGAGTGAGCGGTTCCCACTCGAAACTGGTCGATGGGTGCGACCTGATCCCAGAGATAATACTTGGTTTGGTGTGTTTAGAGTCGACGAAATCGGAAAGATCAAGGGCCCGATCGACTACTCTCGATACGGGCTGTGATGAATGTACTACACCCGAGCGCCTATTCATGAACTAGATCAGTTTTTGGTTCGAAAGTAATACTGGAACCATGAAACGAAGATAAAGTCGTGAGTCAAAGAGGTGCTACTTACGCTTCCATGCACCGGGCGGCTTGCCCATCATCCTCTTGAACGCCCGACTGAACGCGGCCTCCGAGTTGTAACCCAGCCTGGCTCCGCACTCCGCGGCGGTCATGTCGCTGTCGCGCAGCCACACACCCGCGACATGCATCCGCCAGCGTGTCACGTACTGCATCGCGGATTCCCCGACCAAATCAGTGAACCTCGCAGAGAACGCGGAGCGAGACATCGATACCGATGCCGCCAGCGAAGCGACTGACCAGTCATTCGTCGGTTCGCGATGGATAAGAAGGAGCGCCGGACCGATACGCTCATCGTTCAGCGCGCCCAGCCATCCCCTGTGTGATTCGGGGTGTTCAACGAGCCAGGTTCGGATCGCCTGGATGACCAGGATGTCCGCGAGCCTTGTCACGATGGTCTCGCCGCCTGGTTGACGCGAGCTTGCCTCTGCAGCCATCAGGCGGAGTGTGCTGTGCATCCATTCAGCGTTGGGTGTGTTCCATGTTTTGATATGGATCAAACTCGGTAACAACTCAACCAGATCGCGCGCCGCCGGGTGGTCGATCCGCACGGCACCACATATCAGCGTGGTTTCATCGCCGCCGCCTCCGTACGTGAGCATCTCGTAACGAGGTGTAACGCGTTCGATCGGAAGATCAAAGTAATTCACCGTGTGCGCGCCCTCGGCGTGCTTGATGATGTGCCCCTCGCCGCGCGGCATCAGCGCAAACTCGCCCGGGCGGAGCACCGATGGTTCCTCATCTACAAACTCAAGCCTGCACTCACCAGATGTCACGATGTGGAACATCAAGCAGTCGGGCATGGGCGGCATGACCACACCCCACGGAGCCGTCAGATGCGATCGCGCGTACACAACCCCCTCCAGGCGGAACGAGTGCAGCGTCTCCCCAAGGGGGTCGGCTGATTCCCACGCTGACGGGGGTGGCTGATTCGTGTTCACCGGTACTGCTTGAGCCATGCCTTACTATACTAAACATCCAAGAGCATTGCTCAATGCTGGACGAATGAGCAATGTAAAGCGATAATTAGACATTGATAGTGCGGAGATTGGCCCCGATACTGCAATCGTCAAGAGGAGCGGTCGTCGTGAACCGCTCGGACTCAACCGATTGGAGCACAGCCAATGAGCACGCAGAGCAATCCGTACCAGAACGTCCTTGTGATCGCCGCCAACGGCAAGACCGGCCGCCGAGTAGTTCCGCTTCTCGAGGCGCGGGGCGTCAACGTCCGCAGAGGATCACGATCGAGCACTCCCGCGTTCGATTGGGCATCAAGAGAGACTTGGCCGGACGCGTTGCAAGGCATGGACGCGGTCTACGCCGTCTACCAGCCCGATCTTGCGGTTCCAAGCGCTCCCGACGACTTGCGCACATTTGTAGAGATCGCAAAGGAACAGGGTGTGAAGAAGATCGTCCTGCTGAGTGGGCGCGGCGTCAAAGAGGCGCAGGTCGCGGAACAGATCGTCGCTGACTCAGGGCTCGAGTGGACCTTCGTCCGTGCGGCATGGTTCAGTCAGAACTTCAGCGAGGGTGAGTTCGGTTACATGACACAGACAGGCGAGATCGCACTCCCGATGGGTGATGCTGTCGAACCAATCATCGACGTCGACGACATAGCAGAGGTCGTTGCCGCTGCTCTGACTGACACCAGCCTGAACGGCGAAGCACTCGATCTCTCAGGACCCGAGGCGCTGACGCACGATCAGATCGCTGCAGAGTTGTCCAAGGCCGCCAGGCGTGAGATCCGTTACGTACCGATCTCAACCGATGCATTCAGAGAAGCGCTCAGCGATATGCATGTCCCGAGTGAGTACACCGATCTGCTTGTGTACCTGTTCGACATCACTCGGAGCGGCGTGAACGCGAAACCGACCGGTGATGTTGAGCGGGTGCTTGGTCGTCCTCCACGGAGTTTCGCCGAGTTCGCCGCAAAGGCCGCAGGCAACGGCGAACTCGAAGCAATGGAGGTGCAGAATGGATGAGATCATGAACATAGCTGCCCGAGTTGGCATATTCGGAGTCGCAATCACCGGTGGGGGGCTGTTCGCGTTCTCCACGTTCATCATGGCTGCACTCAAACGAATGCCTGATCCTGAGGGCATCAGGGCCATGCAGCAGATCAACAAGACCGTTTTCACACCCTGGTTCATCGGGCCGTTTTTCGTGACTTCCGCGATATCTGTTGGTGCGATCGTCCTCGCATTCATGAACACAGATCGGGACTGGTGGATCCCCCTCTTGTGTGCGGGTTTGCTCTACGCGATAGGTGTATTCGTGGTGACCGCTGCTGGGAATGTGCCTCTGAACGAGAAACTCGACCGAATGGACGCGGATGATCCCGAGACCGCCGAATTCTGGAAGCGGTACCTGGTCGTCTGGACGCGATGGAATCACGTTCGGGTCACGGCATCAATGGGATCTCTGTACTTCCTGACTGAGTGTGTTCATCTCCTCGGCCAGACATCCTGAGCCGAGCCAGGAGTGCGCGGTTAA
>WUAK01000354.1 GCA_009827205.1 Phycisphaeraceae bacterium
AGGCGTTTGTCGCCAGAGCCGAAGTCGTCAGACAGGGACGAACGATCAGTGTTTGCCGAGCAGAAGTCGAGGCTCTAGACGGTGAAGCAAAGACACAGGTCGCGACGATGACCGCGACCATCTTTGCGGTTGATAAGTAGAAACTACACGAATCAGATCGGCCGCTTGTACTCGCCCGGGTCGTCCTGGTGGGTGCCCGACAGGCTCGTGCGTCGGCGTGCGGGTGGCTCGGCGGCACGCTCGCGGTGGCCCGGCTCTGCTGCGGGTGCTGGTGCTGCTGCGGGCGCAGCGGGAGCGGTGAAGCTGTTGTTGACTGCCCCGGCGTGTCTGTTGGTGGACAGATTCTCACGTGTTTCTGCCATCGCGCGATCGATCGCGTCCATGGGTGGAGCCGCGGCGTGCATCAGGATGCCGCGCTCGACGCCTGAACCGAAGCGGATGCCGGCGACCATTGCGCCGGCCATCGCGGCGGCGGGGATCCCAACGAAGATCAGCAAGAGCTGAACCGTTTCCATCGTGCCCTCGCTCGCGGAGGTCATGCTCGCGTATCCCGTGAACACGCCGCCGAAGGGCATCGACACGAACACGTCCTGCCAGGGCAAGGCCAGCAGACACAAGCCGATCCCCCACATGCACGCAGAAACTGCCTTATCCACGCCCGGCACCGATGCGCCGCCCGCGACGATTGAGCCAAGCAGTGTGAACACCGCCAGCCCCACTGCCGAGAAAACGCCGATGACGACGGCTCCCTGGCTGAAACGCTTCAGGACAACATCCATCGTTGTGTTGACACGGTTCACATCGGGGATGGACACCGCTGTCATCATCTCGACGGCTTCGTCGATCGTGGGCAGAGCAGCAGTGGTTTCCTGCGCATCATCTCGCACGCCGGCGGTCGCTGTGGGTGTTACGACGACCGTGCGATGGCTCGTCGGGTTCGGATCCTTGAGTGTCTGATATCGGACGTCGGTGAAGTGGACAAAGCCGAACACGAATAACTGGATCAGTGCTGCCAGGAAGACGCCCGCGGCACACAGGAACACCCCACGCCTGAGGCGTGTAAGAGCCGACGCGATGTGGTTCTGGTTGCTCATACCCCGGTTTCCCCTCTCATCAACCCTCAATCATCGGAAACGAATCTCCTAAGGTCCCCATCTGCTTGTTAGATAGAGGTTTACACCCGTCTTTGGGGACGATCCGACCCGCACAGGCCGCGAGATCCGCAGAGCGTGATGTCCGAGAATCCGGTGCCTGGAACTTGATTTACTTTCAGCGGTTACTGAAAATAGAGAAGCCAGAATCAAGGCTCTGGCGAACTCTTGGTCGAGTAAGACAGGTCGAAAGGACTCGGAATGACGACCATCTACAAGCCGCTGGCGACCAGGCCGGATGCCGACGTCTAGGACGCGGGCTTCCTTAGCGATGTTGCACAGGGAGCCCTTCGGCTCACCCCCGAGCAAGGGCTCGAACTTCTTCAGAAAGCCGAGCTCTTCGAGCTGGGCAGGTGGGCCGACGCGCGATGCCGAAACATCCACGGCAATGACCTGCGGACGTACGTCATCGACCGCAACATCAACTACACCAACATCTGCACGGCCAAGTGCATCTTCTGTGCGTTCAAACGTACAGCAGAGGATCACGACGCGTACACACTGGAGTACGAGCAGCTCTACGAGAAGATCGAAGAGCTCTCGGCTGTCGGCGGCACGCAGGTCCTGATGCAGGGCGGCATGAACCCCGAGCTCCCGCTCGATTGGTACATCGATCTTCTGCACGGCATCAAAGAGCGCTACCCGCACATCCACGTGCATGGGTTCAGCCCGCCCGAGTTCATCGAGTTCGTGCACTTCTTCAACCCACCCGGCAAGAATCTCGAAGAGAAGCTTCGCTGGGTCATGATCCGCCTGCGCGACGCTGGGCTCGACTCGCTCCCGGGCGGGGGCGGCGAGATCTTCTCGAACCCGGTCCGCACGAAGATCGGGCTCGGCAAGTGCGATGCCGAGGCGTGGCTGACGACGATGTACGTCGCGCACTCGCTTGGAATGTACACCAGTGCGACGATGATGTTCGGACACATCGAGGGCTACGCCGACCGAATCCACCACATGGAGCTCGTCCGCCAGTGGCAAGACAGGGCCCTCATAGAGTTCGGGTGCGGGAGCCCGTTTACGAGGCACCACGAGGGAGACATGCTGCCGCCCGATCATCAGCCCCCGGGCGGTCACTACAAGGCGTTCATCAGCTGGCCCTTCCAGCGCGACAACACCGCGCTTGGGCGCGTCAAGGAATGGGGCAGCCAGCCCGAGGACCGCCAAGAGGGCGCAGTCTTCCCGGGCGACGCGGTCGCGGTGCTCACGGGTGACAGCGATCCCAAGTCGCACAAGGAATTCGGCAGGCGCATCCGTCTCTCGGGCTCGACGGACTACCTCCGCACCCAGGCCGCGAGCCGGCTCTATCTCGACAATATCTACTCCATCGGCGCCAGCTGGGTGACGATGGGTCCCCATGTCGGCCAGGTCGGGCTCCAGTTCGGCGCCAACGACATGGGCAGCGTGATGATGGAAGAGAACGTCGTCAGCTCGGCGGGCACGACGTACTGCCTCGATGAAGCGGTACTCTGCAAACTCATCCGCGACGCCGGCTTCACCCCGGCGCAGCGGAACAACACCTACGACGTGCTCTCGGTCAAGCTCGGTGAAGAATCGCCTGACAAGATGGTCTCCGACTGGTCGAACCACCGGGCGAAGCGGCTGCACGTGGAGGCTGTGCCCGCTGATGGGAAGGCAGAACTAACGGTGAGCGCGATACAAGCCAAGGGCGAGTAAACCGCTAAGCTACTGGCTATGAAGCAACAGCTCCGTCTCCTCGCAAGGGCATGGAAATACCGACGCA
>WUAK01000355.1 GCA_009827205.1 Phycisphaeraceae bacterium
CAACAAACCGGTGAGCGTGCGCCTCTCCCGGATCAACCCCGATCCATCCGGCATCAGCACCCGTAAGTACGAGTCGACGATGATCCAGGAGGTGATCGACCGTATGGCCGGTCAGATCGTTTACGGCACACCGATCCCGCCGGTTCAGCTCATCCAGACCGAGGGTGATCGCTACCCACGCATCGCCGACGGGTTCATCCGATACCAGGCACACCGGAAAGCCGGCGTGCGCAAGATCCGGGCGCTGACCTGCTCAGGAACCTTGCTCAGCGCCGCCCAGATGTGGCTGCGCAGCAACAGCAAGCACGGCCTGTGCCTCCGTCTCGCGGAGTTCGACGAGGCGCTGCTCAAGATCTTCGACCTGCTCGAGCAAGAAGAGCAACACATCACCATCAGCGAGCTAGAGACGCTCACCGGGACAGACCGCAACACACTCGTGCGGACGGTGTCCCGATGGAAAAACAACACCCAGAGCAAGGAGTCGACACCATGAACATCATCGGCATCGACCCATCGATCGGCTGCACCGGCGTCGCCGTGCTCGAGGCGGGCAAGGTCAAACGCTGCGCCCGCATCAAACCCAAGAAGCAGACACAGCTCAAGGGGGACATCACCAAGATCCCGACCTGGAAGCAGATCGACCAGATCATCGAGGCTCTGGACCTTCTGCACAGCGAGACCAAGGACCCGATCTACTCGATCGAGATCACGAGCGGAAAAACCGCCCGGCGAGTCAAGAATCAGAACATCAGCGGGCTTGGTGTGTACGGCATGGTCGTGGGTCAGATTGTTCGCTGGGCAATCGAGCGCGTCGGCCCCGACCGCGTGCTCCAGTTCTACGAGAACGAGTGGACCGGCGGGGGGAGCAAGGACGCGCGGCAGGAGCAGTGCCGGCTCGTCCACCCGTTCTACGCACAGCACTGGTACGAGCAGGACAAGATCAAGACCCACAGCGGCGGATCGAAGAAGGGCGGCGATGTCTCCGACGCCATCATGATCGCCGAGTACGCCGAGCGTCACATCAACATCAGGAGTTCGATCTCATGACCCCACTACTCATCGATCTCTTCGCCGGCTTTGGCGGCGCATCCGCAGGCATAGAAGCCGCGATGAACCGACCGGTCGATGTCGCGGTCAATCACGATCCCATCGCGATCCGATGCCATGAAGAGAATCATCCAGAGACCATCCACCTGACCACCGATGTCATGGACCTTGACCCAATCGAGGTCGCCGGAGACCGGCCAGTCGGACTGCTGTGGGCGTCACCTGATTGCACACATCACTCGCGTGCTCGAGGGGGTAAGCCAAAGTCGCAGGGCATCCGATCACTCGCTTGGGTTGTTGTGGACTGGGCTCGCAAGAAGCGGCCGAGCGGGATCGTCCTAGAAAATGTTGTCGAGTTCCGAGAGTGGGGTCCGCTGCTCGACAACAACATGCCCGACCCAGATCGTAAGGGCGAGACCTTCAACCGGTTTGTTCGCTCGCTCGAAGATCTGGGCTATGTGGTTGAGCACCGCGTGCTCAACGCCGCGGACTTCGGAGCACCGACGGCACGCTCACGCCTGTTCATGATCGCTCGGTGCGACGGACAGCCGATCACCTGGCCAACCCCGACACACGGTCGGCATGGTGAAATCCCACACCTCAGCGCCGCGTCGTGCATCGACTGGTCAATCCCATGTCCATCGATCTTTCTCACGCCGAACGAGGTTCGCGAGCAAGGACTGAGGTGCCGCCGCCCGCTGGCGGACAAAACACTCGCGCGGATCGCCGAGGGTGTGCGCCGCTATGTGCTTGAAGACCCCGACCCGTTCATGCTCCGCATCGATCAGCACGGATCATCGAGCCCCTGCGTTTCAGATCCGAAACTCCCGCTCAACACGATCGTGACCAAGAACAATCACGCGGTTGTGGTGCCGACCCTGATCCAGACCGGACACGGCGAGCGTGAAGGGCAGCGCCCGCGTGTTCCCGGCCTGCACAAGCCGCTTGGAACCGTCTGCGCCGGCGGGTGCAAGCGTGGACTGGTCGCGGCGCTGCTCACAAAGCACTACGGCGGCGTGGTGGGTCATGGTCTCCAGCAACCAGTGGGCACGATCACCGCAACCGATCATCACGCGGTGACCACAGCGACCCTCGGGCACGACGCATCACAGCGCAGCGAGCAGGTCTGGGCGTTCCTGATGAAGTACTACGGCCAGGGTTCGAACCGGTCGAGTCTGTTTGATCCGGTCCACACCATCACATCCAAGGACCGCATGGCGCTGGTCCGCGTGCAAGGCGTGGAGTACTGCATCACCGACATCGGGATGCGGATGCTCGAGCCGCACGAGCTGCTCAAGGCACAGTTCGGGATCTTCGCCGACGAATGCTCACTCGAATCGGTGCAGACCAAACGCGACAAGATCCGGCTCATCGGCAACAGCGTGTGCCCGCAAGTCGCCAAAGCGATCGTCGCCAGCAACTTCGTTACTCAGCAGAGGGTTTCCGCATGACCACGATTGAACTCCCAACCAAACTCCCGATCAACTCCATCGCCCCTTGGTTCGGTGGCAAGCGTTCCATGGCCACGACCATTGTTCAGCAGGTCTGCTGGCGCGACGGCAAAGGGTGGAAGCCGGGGATCTTCATCGAACCCTTCGCCGGATCAATGGCCGTGTCGCTGGCGATGCCGTCGATCGCCACGCACATCATCAACGACCTGCACCGAGACCTGATCAACCTAGCGGCCGTGCTCGCCTCAACACACGGCGCCGAGCTGATCAACCGCGCCCAGCGCACACTGACCACCGAGCACATGCACGACGCCGCCCTCGAGTTTGTGCGGTCGATCCCCAAGGACCTCAAACCCCCGTGCTGGGGATTCGTCACCGAGCAG
>WUAK01000356.1 GCA_009827205.1 Phycisphaeraceae bacterium
ATCTCTTCCCTGCGCTCATCGAGGATGACATCCAGGAATTCCCAGAGCTCTTCGTCAATCAGTGGGTTGTTCTTGAGGGAGGCGATTTCGTATTGCACGACAGGGTCAGTGATCGTGCCGTCGTCGTTGATGGTGTAGATCGGCGTGAAGTCGACGGAAGTGGGGTCGAACTGATTCGTCGCGGCTTCCGGGGGCTGTTGGACGCGTTCTGAGGGCGGGATGTACTCGGGTCGCTCAGGCTTTGGTGCGGTAGGGGGCAGGGTGAGTTGTGCGGTAGTGGTACCCGCGGCAGCGGCGAGGGCGATGATGATCGGTGTAGCGAGGCGGTGCATGTGACTCTCCGGTTCGTGACTCGTGTGGGGGTTGTCGCTTAAGGATGATAGAACCACCGGGCGGCCCTGGTTGCGTTGGAGTGGGACTAGGACCTACTCTCGGACCATGAGTGCATCTACGTCGGATCGAGCCGAGATCGCGCGAAAGATCGCGGATTTGTCTCTCCTGAGGGGGACGTTCACGCTGCGTTCGGGGCGGACGAGTTCGTATTACCTGGACAAGTACCTTTTTTCGACCCGGCCCGAGGTTCTGGGCCCGATCGCGGAGCTGTTCCGGCAGGTGATCGAGCAGGTCGAGGCGGACACCGGCGAGACTGCGGATCGGCTCGCGGGCGCGGAGCTCGGGGGGATTCCTTTGGTATCGGCGACGAGCCTGGCAACAGGCAAGCCCTGTGTGTTCATCCGGAACCAGAAGAAGGACTATGGCACCGCGAAGCAACTCGAGGGCAAGCTCGAGGCGGGCGAGCGTGTGATTATCGTCGAGGACGTGGCGACGACCGCCGGGCAGACGATCGAGGCGTGCAAGACGCTCGAGGCACAGGGTGCGAAGGTGCTCGCGGCGATCGTGGTGATTGATCGACAAGAGGGCGCTTCAGAGAACATGGCACAGGCGGGATACCGGATGGAGAGGTTGTTCACCAAGGCGGATCTCGGGATCGATGAATAGGCGAAGCGTATTGAGTGTGATCTGTGTCGCGTGTCTGCTTCTGGGTGGGTGCGTCTCAACGGCGCCGGCGGCGACAACTCACATGCCTGTCGAAGCGAAGCCAGCCGAGGCTGAGCAGCGCGCTTTTACGATGACGTATGAGGGCCGGGGGATTCTCACTCAGCACATCGGTGACGAGGGTCCGAGGGTGTTGGTCATCGGCGGGATCCATGGCTCTGAGCCCGAGGGGCTTGAGCCCGCCTTGGCGCTGATCGAGGAGATGCGCGCAGGAGAGCTTGGGGTGCGTGCGGTTGTTGTTGAAGACTTGAACCCCGACGGCTCGGTGAAGCTCTCGCGGTACAACTCGCGTGGTGTAGATCTGAACAGGAACTGGCCGGCGTCGAATTTCAGCTCTGGGTTCCGGCACGGCGAGGAGCCGTTGTCTGAGATCGAAACGGCGTATTGCTATTCGTTGATCGAGGAATTCAAGCCCGAGCTTGTGTTTGTGCTGCATTCGATTCACTCGGGACCCTTTGTGAATTACGACGGTCCTGCGTTGTCCTACGCGGAATCGTTCGCAACGGCGGCGGATATCGCGGACGACTCGCGAGACTGGCGACTCCAGGCGGATATGGGGTACCCGACGCCGGGTTCGATCGGCTCGTATGTGGGAGAGGATCTCGGCATTCCGATTCTGACCATCGAGTTTGATCGAGGTCACGAGCAGAGTGGGGCCACGGCGGCGCTGATTGCTGGGGTGAGGGCTTCGGTAAGTGAGCTGACCGCGGGCCGCTAGCTTGAGAGTGCTGCGAGCTTTCGAGCCAATTCGTGGTTGAGTGCGTGTCCTGATTTCGTCGCGGTGACTTTGCCGATGAGCGGTGCGCCGGCGAGCGCGAGGTCGCCCACGAGGTCAAGAAGTTTGTGCCTCGCGGGTTCGTTGTCAAAGCGGAACTCGTTGTTGATAGGAATTCCGTCTTCGTCCAGCACGAGCAGGTCTTTGGGGGTGAAAGCCGCGAAGAGGCCCAGCGATTGCATCTGCTCGGCTTCGTGCTTGAACGAGAACGTGCGAGCGGGCGCGACCTTGGTCACGAAGTCGTCTGGCTCGCCCTCCCATGTCGCCCTTTGGCGTTGAAGGGGCGAATTGTTGTTTGGTTCGTAGTTGTACGTGTACGTGGTGGTCTGTGCGGGCTCGATGATGATAGAGGCATTGCCTTGTGAAACAGAGATCGATTCGGTGGGAACGATAGGTTTGATAAGACCTTCGAGTTCGGTTGTGCCGGCGTTCATGATTTCGCGGACAAAGCAGAGTGCGGAGCCGTCGTCTATCGGGACTTCGCCTTGATCACCGAGCGAGATAATCGCGTCTGTGATACCAAGTCCAACGAGCGCAGCAAGGAGATGCTCTGTCGTGATCGCTTTTGCGTTGTTTGTCGCGAGACAGGTGTGGCGAGCGGGAAGGTTCTTAAAGGCATCGATGGGGGATGAGGATAGGTTGGTGATTTTGGCAGGAACTCTCGTGTTTTTGTGTATAAACGTGATGCCCTCGCCTGCGGAGGCGGGGCCGATGACAGCTTCGGAGTGGGCGCCTGTGAAGAGGCCAAGGCCTTTGATCGTGGCTGTTCGTGCGACGGTGCGCCGGTTCATGACTTCTTCTTGCGGGATTGGTTTGCGAGTCTGGTCAGGGCGGCGAACTCGCGGAATGCCTGGCCGCGTTCCTTGGCGGGGCTTCCGACATAGATCGCGCCGGGCGGGACGTCGCCCAGGATGCCGCCTCGCGCTGCGAGCTGTGCGCCCTTGCCTACTGTGATGTTGTCGGCTATCCCGGTTTGGCCGCCTATGACGACGTTGTCTTCGATGATCGCAGATCCGCCGACGCCGACAAGGCCGCAGATGACGCA
>WUAK01000357.1 GCA_009827205.1 Phycisphaeraceae bacterium
GACGCGCTTCCGATCTAGGAGGTATTGTTGTTGTCATGGGATCATGAGATTAGTAATTCCACCGCAAGGTAGCAATTTTTAAGTACAAAGGAAAGTGACACCTTTAACTATTTAATTTGTACGGATTAAATCTCAAAAGGTTTCACTAAAACCAGAAAGGCCGGGCGCCCTTTCGGATGCCCGGCCTCCCGGTCTGCCCACTGCGGGCGCCGCCTGTGCAGCGCCCGCCGGGCTATATCTCAAAGAGACGGCTTACTTGATGATAACCATCTTCTTCGTTGCTGTGTAGTCACCAGTCTCAACAGTGTAAGACACTACGCCTGTCGCCGCCAGCTCAGAAGACTTAACCGTGATGTGGTTGTAGCCCTTAGCGCCATCCTGGCGGTACAGTTTCAGTACCTTGCCGGTTACGTCGCTGATGGTGATCGTCACCTGTGCTGCCTCTGGCAGGTTGAAGCCGATCACCGTCTCGCCCTTGAATGGGTTCGGCTGGTTCTGGTACAGCTCGAAGCCTGCGCCTGCTACAGTACCGTTGCTGAACTCGATCGCTACGTCCTGGAAGCTGCCGTCTTTGCCGTAAGCTTCTGCTTTCGTAACTGCTGAGCTTACGCCCAGTACTTCGCTCAGCATCACGTCGCTGTTTGCGCGCAATACCAGGGTGAACAGCTCTGCATCAGATGCTTCGCCGTTCCAGCTTGTAGTGATCATGCCTTCGCCCAGGTAAGACAGGCCGAAGTTGTCTTCAGTCGCTACACCGCTTACGATGTCTACCAGCTCTACGCTGCTGCTCAGCGTCAGCGTCGCCTGGTAGCCCTCGATGCGTGCCAGCTCAGCAGCTGTGAAGCTTACGCGGTACTCGTTGCCCGCCTTCAGCTCCTGCTCGTCTGTCTGCAGCGCGAAAGCGCCTTCGTAGCTGCGCTCGTCAACTACTGCAAAGCTGTTCGCTGTTGCATCTCCGTTCACATCACCAATCTTCACCGCTACGAAGTCCGCATCTGTGATGCTTGTCGCAGGCAGGTCGTTGATGTTGATCACTTCCGGGAACTGCTCTGCCCATGGGTTAGATGGGTCTGGGAAGACGTAAGCTTCCTCTACAAAGCGCCAGCTTGTGTTGTTAGCGAACTCTGTATCGATCGACAGGATCAGCTTGCGCAGCTGGATCAGGTCCAGCGTCGTGATAGAGCCAGAGTTGTTAACGTCCGCTGCAATACGCTGGTATGGCGTGCTCAGCGGGCCAACGCCCAGGATATGCTTGCTGATCAGTACCAGGTCGAACGTAGACACACCGTTGAGGTAGTCGCCGTCGCGCTGTGGCGTGATCGTGTAGTCAAGCCCTGCTGTCAGGTTGTTGAAGACATATGCGCCGTCGTTCTGAGTCGTCATCGCTGTAGAAGCCTGGCCGGAAAGGCTCACTTCTACCTGCTCTACAGGCTCGTTGTTCTCGGTATTGACTGCACCGGCTGCAAGTGGTGCTGATGCACCGCATACGCCCATGTTGTCCTGTACCAGGATGTACGTCTCGCAGAAGTCGCTGTTGCCTGCTGCGTCGTACGCCCATATCTCGACTACCAGCGTGCCTTCGTCGTCACAGGTCAGCACAAGGCCGGTCTGGTCAGGGTCGTTTGGCTCGCCTACGCGGTTGATGGAGTACTTGATCGGCTCAGAGCAGTCGCCCGCCTGTGCAGAGAAGTCGACAAAGTCGCTCGCCCAGATCTCAGCCATGCCTGCGCCCGGGTCTGGCAGGTTGTCGCCGTCCTCGTCTACTGGCATCAGCTCGATCGCGATACCGTTGATGCAGAATGGCGCTGGCGCCTTGCAGTCGATGATGTCGAATGGCAGGATCGCAAGGTCAGAGTTGCCGCAGCCGTCCAGTACGTGCACTTCGAACGCGTGGCTGCCGATCGGCAGGTCGTTCACTGTGATCGTGTAGTCTGGGTAGGAGCCAGATACCACGCCTGCAAGCTCCACAAGGTCGCCGCTCAGGAATGGGTCCAGGAATACCTTGATCGTCAGGTCGTCCGGCGTGCAGTCCTCTTCGATGCTGAACGGATAAGTCACGTTCGCGTCACAGTTCTCGTTGTCCAGTGAGCAGAATGCGTCTGGCGCAGTGAAGCTGATCTCAGGGGCTGTGTCGTCGTATACCTTGATGATCTGAGTGTACTGGTAGTAGCCCGTCTCGTCATACTCGAAGCTGTAGTAGTCGTTCGACACGCCACAGAAGTTGATGCCTGGCACGTTGTTGTCAGGTGTCTCGTCTGTGTCCTGGTCGAAGTAGATCTTGCCGTTCGGGCGCGCAAGCAGCCAGAAGCCGTTGCCGTTGTTCGCAATGCGGTCGCCGTCGCCTGGCGTGCCGTTGCAGTCCTCGTCGCGGCCCACGATGTAGGGGTCGCTCTCGCCGTCGTACTGGCACCAGTTGATCACCTTCCACGTACGGAAGATCTTGTAGCACTCGTCGCCGGATGCAGAGAACTGCTCGTCGCTGCTTGTCACTGCAAGCAGGTCACAGCCAAGCTCGTTGTACTCAACGGTGTCTGGCGTTGGCGTGCCGCAGTTCGCCTCAGCATCTTCTGGGAAGTAGATCTCGTAGTTGTGCACCTCGTTCACCGTGATCACCTGCACACAGCTGTTCGTGCTGCTCAGGCCGTTCACGTCAGTGACGCGGAAGATACGAGTGATAGAGCCGTAGCCGCACTCCAGGTCAGCGTTCGCTGCTACCTGCTGCACGTCTGCTACGCCGCAGTTGTCTGCGCCAGTCGCCATGCCGAACAGGCCTTCCAGCTGGTCTGCGTCAGATGCGTCGAAGCCGTATGGAAGGTCGTCGCAGT
>WUAK01000358.1 GCA_009827205.1 Phycisphaeraceae bacterium
CCGTGTGCTCTTCCGATCTTTGCTGCCGACGTTCCGCTCGGGGCGGGGCCCGTCTTCTTCTCTGGCGATGCGGGCTTTCACCTCAACGACAACAACCGTTCTCTTGTCGGGCGCGAGGCACACGATGTCCGCCTCGCCTACAGGAACGCGGACGTTCCGGCCCATGACCCGGTAGCCGTGCTTTCTGAGCCATTTTGCTGCGGTGCGCTCGCCGCGGGCGCCGACGGAATCGTCCTTTGCCTTTAGACCGAGCATCAGTTGGGGGCGTTGAAGGCCACGTCGCCGTAGACCCGAGTCTCGGCAACGCGGAGCAGCTCGACGACCATCTCGTTTGCTCTGTCTTGGCCGAGATTGGCACGTTCTCTGAGCCTGTTGACGAACCGCTCGAGTGCCTCGTCGCTTCGGTTTTTCTTGAGGTACTGCTCGATCGAGAGCTGGACGTTCTCGTCCTCTAGCGAGAACGACTCCTGCTCAACCCGTTCGAGGTACACGAAGCTCTGGCGATTGCCTGAACGCGCGATCGGGCCTGCCCATTCGCCCTCGTTCAGGGTCACCAGCGCGCTGTTGAGGTCATCGATCGCGATGAGCCTCGCGTCGGCGAGCTGGCCATCAAACTCGGTGCCTTCTTCCTTGAAGAGGCCGCCCCGGTCAACAGCGTACGTGTTCAGGTTTGAGTCGCTTGCCAGATCACTGAACGAATCGCCCGCTTCCAGACGCTGGGACACCGACTCTGCCGTATTGCTGTCTTGGGTCGTGATGATCCGGAAGAAGGCCTTGGGGTTCGGGTTGAAGAACTCGTAGCGTCTGTTGTACTCGTTCTGGATGTCAAGCCAGCTGACGGGCGCGTAGTCCTCGGCGGCGATGTCGAGGATCTCCTTGATCACGACCTGTTTCTCGAGCGACGCGAGAAACTCGTCCATCGTGACGTTCTCTTCCTCGAGGATGCGCTGTTCGGCTTTCGTGTAACTGCCCGATTCGTTCCGGATGATGTTCTCGCGGATTCGTTCGACGAACATGGCCAAGCCCTGAGGTGTGATCTCAGGGATCCTTGCTCTGCCCTCACGGTAGAGCACCTCGTCTCGGATCATGCCGTCCAGCTTTCGGGCGATGATCTGGAACGCTTCCTGGCGCCATTCTCTTCTCTGGTCCGGTTCGAGTTTGGCGGCTTCGGCGCGGAGTCGCGGCATGAGATCTTCGAGGAACCGGCTCGCGATGATGGGCCTGCCGTTGATATCGCCGATTTTCGCGTCGTACACCGCGGCGCTGGCTTCGCTTGCTGGCTGTTCCTGAGTAATCGGCTCTCCCGCGTGGCCCGTGGTTTCAAGGGGGCGGATGACGAGCGTCTCTGGCTCTTGCTTTGGGGAGTTGACCGGGGCGTACACCGTGCGAGGGCTGGACGCGCCGGCAGAGGTGTCAACGGTGCCTGAGAACTCGCTCAGCTGCACATCGCTCGATCCTGGGTCTGACGCGCAGCTCGCGAGGAGCAGTGTAATTGGGAAGGCGCCGATTTTGACCAAGCGGATTCTGCTGTCGTTTGGCATCCGGATCCTCCAACGCCATCTTCGATACAGGGCCTTCATCGGCGTGTTGTTAGCCTACCCTAGAAAGGAAGGAAACCACAAAATGACCGATGAGAAGCCGAAACTGATTGTAGACGAGGACTGGAAGTCCGAGGCCAACCGCGAGAAGGAGAAGCTCTCGCAGCAGCAGGCAGAGGCCGCCAAAGAGAAGGCCGAGCAGGCAAACAAACCTCTCGCTTTCGGGGATGTGGTCCGGCTCATGGCTTCTCAGGCCGCGATGTACCTCGGGATCATCCCTGAACCCCAGAGCCAGCAGCGGATGCTTGCACCGGATCTGGCCAAGATGCACATCGACATCCTGGGCGTTCTTGAGGAGAAGACCAAGGGCAACCTGACAGACGAGGAGGCTGAAGAGCTCAGCCAGACCGTCCGCGAGCTCAGGAACATCTTCGTCGAGACGACCGGCGCGGTTGAGAAGGCGATCGCCGAGGGCAAGATCAACCCCGACGGCACCCCAGGCCCGAATGCACCACAGGATCCTGCGGGCGGCCAGCCCGGCCAGATCTGAGTGCAGTTAGACTCCGGGCCTAGCCGAAAGTGCTTAGAAGCGACCCCGCTCGGGGGCCGCGTTAGAAAGGGAATTCGCGGTGGCTAATGACTCCGGGTTTATGGAGCGGAACTACTTTCTGCTGCGTCGCCTGCACTCGCTGACGGGGATCCTCCCGATCGGTGTCTTCCTCATCGCTCACCTGACGACGAACAGCTCGCTCGCTTGGGGCGGGCTTGCCCTCCGCGGCAAGCACAGCGAGCTCAGCACGCTCGAGGGCGGGCAGGCGTACTTCTATCACGAAGTCGAGTGGATCAACTCGAACGTCCCTCACCTTCTGCTCATCGAGATCACGCTCTGGCTGTCCATCGCGTTCCACTCGGTGCTCGGTGTCTACTACGCCAAGACGGGCAAGAACAACACGCAGCGTTACGCCTATCAGGACAACAAGCGGTACAGGTGGCAGCGGATCTCCGGATACGTCGGTGTGCTGTTCATTTTCTACCACGTCGCGACGCTCCGCTGGCAGTGGACGTTTCTCGTGCCTGGTAACGCGGAGTGGAACCATCACTTCAGCGTGAGCACACTCGCCGCGGCGCTGCGGGGTTCGTACGACAGCATCACAATCGCGGGCTTCATTGTCAGCCTGTTCTACTTCGTGGGCATCACGCTGCTCGTGTTCCACTTTGCCAATGGTCTCTGGACCGCGGCGATCACGTGGGGGCTGACTGTCAGTGAGCAGGCTCAGAAGCGGTGGGGCATGGTGTGTGCGGCTCTCGGCGCCGGGCTCATGC
>WUAK01000359.1 GCA_009827205.1 Phycisphaeraceae bacterium
CAGGTTGACGCTTGCGCCCTCCTGCCCCGTGATCCTGACGTAGGCGCCGAAGATACGGCTGTTGACGATGTCGGAGAATACCTCAGACGGCGGGATCAGCACGATGTCGTCGATGAGGAAGTCCGCGGCCTGCACACCCGGTGCGCCAGCCGTAGCAGTCTGGATGAAACGGACCTCATCGAACACTTCAACGGAACCGCCGTTCGCGTTGAGTGTGAAGGTGCCGAAGCCGTCATCGTTCGGATCCAGCGCCAGCAGGTCAGCCTGGGTGTATGTCCGCTGGATTTCGCCGTCAAAGAGCAGCTGGATCTCGAGCGCGCCGTTGAGGAGCCCGAACCCGTTGCCGGAAACGTCGGTGCCGCCAGCGGGTCCGTTGACCTGGTTGAGCACCGTGAAGGTCACGCTGGTGCTGACGTTCCGCTGTCCGTTCGGAGCGGCCGGGTCCGTGGGGGTTGCGAAGAACCACTGCTGGCCAGCGACACCCATCTGATTCCGGAGGACAGTGAGATCGTCGATCGCGTCGCCGTCTGCGTCGGTCGGTGCTTCATACGCCAGGCGCTGTGCATTGACGTTGCGGATAAGAAGGTCGTTCGCCGTGACCTGCTGTGTGTTGAACGGGATCTGCCCGGGGTCTTCGTCGTTAAAGTCCTCGACGAGCGCATCGCCTGCGTCTGGATCCCCCACTTCTTCTGGGCTCAGTAGGTACGGCGCGAAGTAGGCGAAGTAAGCCTCCTCAAAGAGGTTGCCCGCAGCATCGGTCGCCGAGTTGCTGTCAATCGTGAGCGAGAACAGCATCTTCCTGGGTTCGAGCTGTTCGACACGGGGCCTCTCGATCGAAGCCTGCCCGGCCTTGTTAAGAAGGTCCTGGCTCGCTCTGCGAGTAATGGCCTTGGTCTGACGGGCATACGGACGACGCGCACTAAATGAACGACTCATGGCTGCTTCCTGTCCCCGCTGGAGTGTCCCAGCTCCGATTCGTGCGCGCGTCCTTGACACGCACTGCACGGTGCCTGCTTCGATCCCGGCCGAACACGCAGCTCGGCTCCGGCAATCCAGACGAGATCATCGCGATCACGCCCGGCTCACCCGGGAGTCGCTTGTCCGCCGCGCGTGTGCCGTATCCATCCGACACAAGGCGAGGCGTTGGGTGCCGCGTACGCTACCGGACCTGGGCCCGAAGCTCAACTCGCGACAACAGTTTCATTGAACCGGCAAACCTTGCGCGTTCCTATCAGAAACCGTGCAAATCGGTTGCCCTTCCCGGCACATTCTGTACCCGCCGGGGCTTTGTCTCGGCCCCGCCGCTCGGGGGGTCGGACCCATTATCACAGAGATACGACCGCCCTGCACGCCCTGATCCCCGCGCACAGCGATCCAACGCCGAGGATTAGCGTTGCGACAGTCAGATAGTCAGGCTTGAAATCGAACCGATCAGAGAATCCGGCGAGATCTCGGATAACTTCCGAGCACCGCCAGGTCCTTGCAGTGCGAGGATGCCTCCTCGATCGCAGATGACAGCGGCCCGTCATCACGGTGCCCCTCGGCATCGATGAAGAACGTGTACTGCCAGTTCTTCTTCTGGCTGGGCCTCTTGTCAATGTGTGTCAGGTTCACACCCGCTGACTCGAACACCTGCAGCACCCGCACGAGGGCACCGGGCTTGTCGGCAGTGTTGAACATGATTGAGGTCTTGTCGTCTCCGGATCGCCTTGCACGCTGACGACCCAGGACAAGGAATCTCGTCACGTTGCCGGGCCTGTCCTCGATGTTGTCGAAGAGCGTGTTCAAGCCGTAAATCGTTCCTGCCAATGGATTTCCGATTGCTGCCGCGACCGGCTGAGCCCCGATCGCCTCGGCCTGCCTGAACTCATCGGCTGCTGTCATCGCGGCCTTGCTGCTGCTCGCGGCTGGTACCTGCTCGGCCTGGGGATATTGAGTTGCAAGCCACGTCTTGCACTGGATGAAGATCTCTGGCTTTGAGTGGATCCGCCTGACCTGGCCAGGCTCGCAATTGGCCAGCAGGGCGTGATGGATCGCTATCTGGGCCTCGGCATAGATCGTGACCTTCGAAGCATGCTCTGTGAACGCGTCCAGGGCCTCTACGATGCCGCCCCCGATCGAGTTCTCGATGGGCACGAGCCCGTAGTCGACGTGGCCCCGCCGAACCTCGGTGAAGACGCCGTCGATCGAGTGCAGATCCTCGAAATCCACACTCTGTCCAAAGTGTTTCGACGCGGCCTGGTGGCTAAACGACCCGCGGGGGCCCAGGAAGCCGATCCGAAGGGGTCGCTCCAGAGCGAAACTTCCAGACATGAGCTCGCGGTACACCGCTTCGACGGTCTTATCGAGCAGCGGCCCGCGGTTGCTGCGGAGAACCTTGCTCAGGACCATGCTCTCACGGTGCGGGGCGTAGATCGGGATACCGGTGTTCTGCTTGAGCTTGCCGACCCGGACGACGGTCCTGGCTCGCTCGTTGAGCAGCTTGACCAGCTGGCCGTCGATGTCGTTGATCGTGGTGCGGAGCTTTTCGAGCCGGGCCTGGTTGGCCTTTGACGAGGCGGCCTCGGTCCCCGAATCCGGCGCAGCCGGCTTCTTCTTGGCAGGAGCCTTCTTCGTAGCCGCCTTGCGGGCGGTGCTCTTTTTGCGCTGTTTCTTTGCCATCAAAGCCCTCTAGTTGCGGAGTTATCGACGATTCGAGGCTTTCGATCAAGCCCGGCTGACATAGGAGGTTCGTATTTCCGAAGGAAGAGAGGCCGAACAGACGTAAACTTGGCTCGGAGGGTCAATGGACTCGAACACGCTGGAACAGGTCAATCAGATCGTCGCAGCGATCCAAGAGCACCCGCTCTGGGGTCACGCT
>WUAK01000360.1 GCA_009827205.1 Phycisphaeraceae bacterium
CAGCGCGGCGAGAGTGGTCTCGGCTTCGTATGACTCGTCAACGGATCGCTTGCTGCGTCTGCTCCATTCCTGTGCGGCTGAGAGTGCTCCACGGGGCTCGTTGATGAGCAGCAGCGCATCGACTGTGAGCCTTGCTGGCCTCGGATCACCAGGGATGAGCCTCATCGCGGTTTGGGCGCTTTCAGCGGCTTCCTCAAGCCTTCCGGCGGCCTGGAGCTGGGTGACCAGCACGGACCATCCCGGGTAGGAAGTAGGGGACTCGCTCGTGATCGTGCGTAGTCGCTCTATGAGTGCCTGCTGGTCAGATTGTTCGACCGAGAACTGGCGGATCGCCTCGACGACCTTCCGTGCAGCATCGCTTTCGCCAGAGGTGAGGTTGACGCTGTTTGGGGCATCGACGAGGTCGATGGCTTCTCGGAGCAGGATGAGTTCTTGGTTTGTCGCGTTGAGGGCGAGGCCCGCGTCGCTGGCGGCTTTGGCCTCGGCTGCGCGGCCCTGTCTGGCAAGGAACTTCGCTTGCGCGGTGTAGAGCGCGACATTCGGATTATTCTGGATCGCGCTTTCGAGCGCATCAGTGGCGTCGTTCGTTCGGCCTGTACGCTCGAGAAGAGCGGCTTCGGCGAGAACATAATCAGCGCTTGGATCGTCGTTGCGTGCGCTCTCGAGTAGTGCGAAGGCATCTGTCACCCGGTCGGCATCGACGAGGGTCATGAGTGCTGCGCCCAGGACGATGTCGGGGATGTTGCCAAGCTCTGTGAGGCGGTCCAGCCTCTTGTTGGCTTCGTCTGTGTTGCCGAGCTGCGCTGACAGGCTCGCGGCGATGATGATGTCGCGCGGGTTGTCTGAGGTCGCCAGGACGTCACCGTCGGGTTCGGCGGTGTCGAACATGCCGAGCCTGACGAGTGCAGAGACACGTTCGCGCCGGATGCCCGGTGAGACAGGTTCGATCTGTGCGAGCGAGAGTGCGCGTCTGCGTGCCGAATCGACATCGCCCATGCCCATCCGAACCGCGATGAGTTTGAGGATGAGTGAGGGGTTGTCGAATCCGGCGTCGATAGCGCGTTCGAGGTGGTCAGCTGCAGCGCCCGAGTCGCCCAGGATGGACATCGCGTCTGCGAGCACGAGCTGGGACATGGGGTCTGATGAGCTCGAGTCGCCGCTCAGGAGCGTGACGACTGCTGCTGCGTTCTGTTCGGTTGGGTCGAACGTCAGCATGCGTCTGGCGTCCTGGATCCGCCAGCCTGTCGCGTTCTCCCCGGTCGCTTCCTTGAGCCTGGTAATGGTCTCAGAGATGAGCTTCGGATCAGACCAGGCGGTGCGAGATTCGAGGACGAGCGCCTGGACGCTGGGGTTGTTTGTGTAGTTCACGGCGAGCGTGGAGAGAGCCTGGTTCGCGCTTCCGTCGGCGATGCGGTCGAGATAAGCAGCTCGGGCCATCTCGAGCTGGAAGGCGTTCGGACTGTTGGTGTTGTTTGCTTCCTCGAGCTTGCTTTCAAGGAGTTGTCTGCCGGCGTTTGCGTCGCCTGCGTCTGCGAGCGAGGTTGCGCGTTCGAGCAGCACATACGGGTCAACTCTGGGTGAGCTGTCGATGATGTCGTAGAGCTGCTGCGCGCGGGGGTGCTGCTGCTCTTCCATGTTGCTCGCCAGCGCGAGCAGGGCGCGGAGGTCAAGCCTTGACTCCTCAGAAGTAACGATGCGGTCGAGCACTTCGTTGAGCGCATTCTGATCATCTGTCGCGATGAGCATCCTTGCAAGGGGCACGGTCGCGGGTGTGAGTTCGGTTGCGCCTTCTTCGAGGGCTTCTGCCACGCGGATCCCGCCTCGGAGCTCTTCAGGCAGCGCCTTGCCGGCTGAGGCCATGTCGGCGACCGCGAGCAGGTGTGCCAGAAGCAGGGCGCCGTTGTTCGGATCGATCCGGAGTCCCTCACGGACCGCGGCATCGGCCTCGATCGGGCGCTGCCGACTAAGAAGCGACTCGATGTAGGCAAGCCTGACTGTTGTGAACTCTGGAGCCCGACGCAGCACATCGTCGCGCTGCCTGGCAGCGTCCTTCCATGCGCCGATCCTGTCGAGCACATCGGCGAGCATCGCACCTGCGAGTGGATCATCTCGGCGGATTGTGAGGGCTCGGCTGAATGACTGTTGTGCGATGAGCGGGTTGTTGTCGCGGAGGGCAAGGAATCCGTCGGCCATCGCGCGTTGGTACGCGACGGGCGGCTCGGTGTGTTCGAGCAGCGTGTCGATGTTCTCGCGCGAGAGCTCGATGTTGCACGCGAGCGCCCAGGGGAGGATATCCGCCGAAGGCATCTGCTCTGAGCCGAAGAGCGATGCGCGTGCTGCTTCGGTTGCTTGTGCGATCTGTCCTCGCATGAAGGAGCGTTTCACAGAGAGGAGCGCTGTGGTCTGAAAGAGTTCTGGTTTCTCGGCGTGCCGCGCCAGGAGCGCATCGCACTCTGCTCTCAGGCCCAGCAGGTCGAGTGTGCGCATCGCTTCTTCGAGCGTGTTCTCGTTGAGATCGTCGTCAATCATGGTTAACGCGACATCGCGCGCGGCTTCTAGATCACCCATCAGCGCCATCGCGCGGACACGGAGCACGATGAAGCTTGGGTCGTCGGGATGGTTCTCGCCCAGCATCTCGGCGTACTCGGCTATCTGTTGACGGCTCGTTGCGGGGTCGCCGCTGGCGAGGATCGCGAAGACAAGCCTGTGTGCCTCGGGGTCGTCCGGAGTCGTTTCGGTGAGCTTGCGTGCTGTTGCGAGTGCGTTGTCGCGCTGGCCCAGTGCAAGCTGGGCCATGGCCTTCGAGGTGAGCGCTTTGGAACTGTTCTCATCGATGTAGA